>PMDT01000081.1 GCA_003154555.1 Spirochaetaceae bacterium | reverse complement strand
CCTACATCTTCAATCCGATTCCCGGCGCCATGTTCATGGAGAAAACCCTCTAGGCGGATCCGGGTCCGGTCAGGGCGCGCACGGTTTCCTTGAAGCGACGTCCCCTGTCGAACTCATCGCGAAACATCCCGAATGACGTGCAGCCGGGGGAGAAGAGCACCGCCACGCCGTTCGTGCCGGCCGCCGGAATGCCGCCCTTCCGCGGCACTTCGTGGAGTTGAGCGGTCGCCTCCATTGCGCGCGCGATTGCCGTCCGCACCGCCTCTGCCAGGTCCGAGAAGGGCCCTTCGTAGGGGACGTCCTGCGCAGCAAGCAGTGCGCGGATTTTCTCCGTGCCGCTGCCGGCAAGCAGGAGGATGGCTCGCGGCGTGCGCGCCACCTCCTCGAGCGGCGAAAAATCGATGTTCTTGTCCGTCCCGCCGGCAATCAGGATCACCGGGCCGGCGAGCGACCGTACGGCTTCCGTCGTGGCGTGCGGGATTGTCGCCGCGGAGTCGTTGTAGAAGCTGATTCCTTTCCAGGTATGGAACATCTCCAGCCGGTGCTCGACACCGCCGAATGTGGCGAGGCCCGCGCGGATCACTTCCGCTTTCAGACCGAACAGGCGCAGGCAGAGACCGGCGGCGAGCAGATTCATCCTGTTGTGCGCACCGGGCAGGAGTGTGCCCGCCAGGATCTGACACGGAGTGCCATTCCCCTCCAGACGCGCGATGCCGCCGTTCTTCTCCAGCCATGCGCCCTGTCGGTCGGGGGGCAGGGGTGACGCGGAGACGAAGAATGCCGATGCCCGCGTTTCTGCGGGGAAATCCCGCTGCCATGGATCGTCGAAATTGAATATCGCCTTCTGCCCCGGCGCCTGCTCCTGGAAAATCGCCTTCTTGTCTTCGACGTACTCTTTCATGCCGGGATACTTGTCCAGGTGGTCGGGAAGGATCACCGTCATCACGGAAACCGCCGCGCGCAAAAGACCGCGGCCGTGCAGGTCCCCGAGCTGCCAGGATGAAAGCTCCAGGACCACGGGATCGCCCGGGTCGAGCTCGTCGATGAAGCTGAGGGGCGAAACGGTGATGTTCCCGCCCAGGCGCGCACCGGGAAACACGCGGGTAAGGCCGTGCGCGATTGCCGATGCAGTGGTCGACTTCCCCTTCGATCCGGTCACGGCGAGGATCGGGTTGCGCGCGAGCGAAAGAAACACGGAGAGGTCGGTTTCGACCGGCACACCGCCGGCGCGCGCCGCGACGAGAAATGGCGAGGTCGGTGCAACTGCGGGGTTCTTGATGACCAGATCTGCCCCGGCGAAATCCGCCTCCTCGTGGTGTTCCAGCACAAAGCGCACGGGGTACTCACGCAGCCTGTCGACCGACTCTTTGAGCACCGACGCCCCGCGCAGGTCCGTCACGGTGACGCGTGCACCCCGACGGGCGAAGAACAACGCGGATGCGAGCCCGCCGCCGTTGACGCCCAGTCCCATGACCGTGACTTTCATCCCGGGGAGGGATGCGGGGTCAATCGTCAATGCGGAACTCCTTCATGTCGGCGCCATTCAGATAGGACTGGACCCGGACATTTCTCCACGCTTCGTACCATTCGGCCGGCACCGACTGCTTGAGCTCCTGAAAGACGGGCATCTCCTCCGAGAAGCTGCTGCGCTCCATCTCTGCCTGAATCCGATCCATTGAAGGCAGCAGGAACCCGAGGCAGCGGTGCAGCTGCGGTACTGCCGCTGCCCGCTCTGCGGGGCTGAGACCGATGAGCGACTGGCAGACGGTTTTGTATTTGCAGTGATAAGGATAGTACGGGTAGGTTTTCCGGCCGGCCGGCAGGAAGAGCCGGCTGAAGAATCTCGTGAGGTCGGCATCCATCCAGATGCCCTGCTGGAAATAGCCGCGGCCGAACTCGCCTATCCATGTCTGCGAAATTGTCTGGCGGATGCGGAAACCCCTCACCCGCCCGTTGACCAGCACAACTTCTTCCAGGGGGATGATGGTCGGCTCCAGGAAGAGTCTCCGCGTGACAAAGGCCGGGGTCAGGTCGTTCGTCCCTTTTTCCTGCACCGTCGCCTCGGTGGCGCGCATCATCAGGTCGACGCGCAGGAGGTACAGGTAGAGGCTTTCGTCGACGCGATAGACGTGATAGAAGCAGGGCCGCAGGATCTCGGCCGGGTCGAAGAAATAAATGAGGTCCTTCAGAAGCTGCGGGGCAAGACGCGCCACCTGCGCGGTGACAGTCGTGAGGCCTGCCGCGTACTCGGGCGACGGCTCGCTCAAGCGGACGTCGTGGTGGATGCGGAAGTGCGGGACGGCAAGCGCACCCTCGAGCTGAATGAAGAAATCCTCGCTCTGGCTGAAGTGGCGCTGGAAAGGGCGCTGCTCGGCGCCAATGGACTCGAGAAGATCGTTGATCCGCTGATCGGCGAAGCCGACGCGTATCTCGTTCGATATCTGCTCCACTGGCCGCTATTAAACAGGAAATGCGGGAGCGCGACAACCCGGCCACGGTATTCCGTGGCATTTGCTACTCGGCCACGGTATCTTGCACGGTACCCCGTGCANNACCCCGTGCAGTTCCGTGGCATTTGTTCCGCGAAGCGACCTGGCTACAGCTTGTCCGGCGGCACGATGGCGCCGTGCTTCTCCTTCAGAGCGAGCAGCCCCTGCCGCTGCTCTGCGTAGACCTCGAATATGCGCGGCGGCATCTTCTTCTCCTTGCGGTAGGCGTCTTCCTGGAGCTGGATGCGCTGGAGGATATTGTCGACGTAGAAGGAGAACTGCTTGTCGTAGAGGCTCTTCGGGTACGGCTTGTCGATCGTGCCCTCAAAAATCTTCCGCAGATCCTCGTAGCGGGGGATGAATCCGATCGGCGTCTCGACGCCGCCCACCTCGCCGTGTGCGTAGCGCTCCAGCCACGACAGCCATGCACGCACGTCTTTCTTTTCTCCGAGCAGCTTCTTCATGTCGCCGCCTCGCTCGCAGTCAAGCAGGAAGTAGTTGAGCCCCGCGATCAGCGGGCGGCCCTCTTTGGAGAACTTCTTCGAGTTGAAGAAGAGGAACTGCGCTTCCATGTAGTCGCCCAGCGGGCAGGGGATAAAGGGCGAGTTTGCCCAGGGCTGCCGGTTTACGCCCTTGGCGCCGACCTCGGTCGCCGTTGCTGCGGAGAGAATGGAGGCGCCGATGGCAACGCCGTGGTCGGGGCTCTTCGCCACCCACACCGGTGGCATCGTGTCGCTGTCCCTGCCGCTGTAGGTGATCACGCTGATGGGAACGCCCGCCGGATCGTTTGCGACCTTCGCGTTGAAATTAGCGATGGCCATGTTGGACAGCGTGATGCGCGCGTTGGGGTTGGAAATGGGAACGGGCTTTCCATTCTTGTCGGTCTTGCCGGGCCACCAGTCGCCCTGGAAGTTTTTCCCCTTTGCCGGAGGCGTCTCGCCGCTCCCGGTCCAGTAGGGAACGCTCCGCTCGTCGACCAGCACATTCGACCAGATCACCTCGGTCCCTTCTTCCCGCAGGCAGCGGTAGAGGAATGGATCTCCCTCCTTGTTGAGGTCCTCGACGATGCCGAAGATGCCGATCTCGGGGTTCACGGCGCGGAGGGTCCCGTCCGGTGCGATCCACATCTGGGAGAGATCGTCGCCCACGTAGTCCGTGCCCACCATGGCGGTGGTCGTCTTTCCGCATCCCGAAGGCGCGGCACCGGCGAAGAATGTCTTCCTTCCGCCGGGCCCCGTCATGCCCGTGATGAACATGTGCTCGGAGAGCTCCTTTTCCCGGCGGTAGTAGGTGCAGAGATCCACCGCGAACCGGTGATTCCCTTTCTTCAGCATCAAGGTGTTCCCCGCGTAGGTGCAGTACATGCTGAAAGTCGTGAACCAGCTTCTATCCATGAAGATGCGCGCCTTCGGGATGTCCTCCGACCTGTTGGTGCCCTGGCTGTGGATATTCGTGAAAAAGACGCCGGCGCGCTTCGTCTCGGCGTCGAAGCGATCGAAGACGCAGCGGTAGAGGATGTTCGCGCTGTGCATGACGTACGCGGAGCTCGTGATCATGAGGCCGGGGATCGACGCCTGCGCCCCGATGGGACCGCGGCTGTAGAAGCCGACGAAGAGGGTCTTGCCTTTCATGATGCCGCGCATGGTGTCGCGGATATAGGCAAGAGCATCCGGGCGCGCCATCTTCTTGGCAAGCACGCTCACCTCTTCGTCCTCGTTGGCGATGTAGTAGGTCTGGTCGACCATGCGGCCCTGGTCCTCGGGCAGATCGAAGTGCAGCGTGTGGTCCTTCATCGCAAGGGGGCATTCCTCGCCCCCGTCCAGGCTCATGGCGCGGCAGGCTGCCACGTCCGGAGCGGATGCGGTGACGATGAAGACGCGGGAAGGTCCGCACATCGCGATGGCATTCGCGATGCGGATGAGGGCGCTTTCCGTGTGGATCGCCTGGAGCTTCGACCTCTCCGCCACGTCGAGCGAGACGGCGAACACCTTCTGTGCGTCGGCGAGAGTATGGACTCCCCCGACCTCGGCCAGAATGTCGATGCCTTTTGAAAGCTCCAGCATGTCCTTCTCCTTCGAACGACCCTGCGCCGATACGTCTTGCGGCAACAGGACCGTTTCGGTGGTGTAGAAAGATGCATATTTATGCAGGTCCCCAGATAGAAAGAGATTTTGCGCGCGCTGTCAATGGGGGCCGCAGGCATCCCGGCCGCCGTCCCGCAGCCGCGCAGGGGCCGGGCTCAGGGGCTTCGGAATCGCTTCGACCTGATGCCGTACTTGTGCACGCGAAGCCCCATGATCCGCTCCGTGACGCCGAGTGACGTCGCGGCTGCGGCCATGTTTCCGCGAGAGGATTTCAGCGCCTCGACAAGCAGCTCCTTCTCCACGCGCTCCAGCGTGACGCGCAGCGTGCCGCGCGGCACCGTGCCGCTCGCCTCCGCGGTCTGCAGCGTGGGCGGGAGATGGTGGCCATGGATGACATCGTCATCGCTCAGGAGCACGGCGCGCTCGATGCAGTTCTCCAGTTC
>PMDT01000271.1:14168-17888 GCA_003154555.1 Spirochaetaceae bacterium | reverse complement strand
AAGGACGCGCTGCGGGAAGCGGCGGAGGCCGCCATCCCGCTGGTCGTGTGCATCACGGAAGGCGTCCCGGTGCTGGAGATGATCGGCAATATCTCGTACCTCTCCGACCATGGATGCAGGCTCATCGGTCCCAATTGTCCGGGCCTCATCACCCCCGGTGGCGCCAAGGCAGGCATCATGCCGGGCCGCATCCACAAGGAGGGCGACATCGGGGTGATCTCACGCAGTGGAACGCTCACTTACGAAGTGGTCTGGGCGCTTACACGCGCGGGCATGGGCCAGTCGACGTGTGTCGGTGTGGGCGGTGACCCGGTGATCGGCACGGGATTCGTTGACCTCCTGCGTCTTTTCGAGGCGGACCCGGGGACCGCCGGCGTGGTCCTGATCGGGGAGATCGGGGGCGAGGACGAGGAGCGGGCGGCGGATTTCATCCAATCGTCCATGCGCAAGCCGGTCGTTTCGTTCATATCGGGCCGCACGGCTCCGCCGGAGAAGCGCATGGGACACGCGGGGGCCATCGTGTCGGGTGGAAGGGGAACGGCGGAGGCGAAAGTGGCAGCGCTGCACGCGGCGGGTGTGCCGGTTGCCGACCGACCGGACGAGATACCCGGTCTTCTGGCGGCGCGGCTGTCCGCACGGGGGGGCCGCCGATGAGCAGGGACGGATCGCCCCTCTCACCCGCCAATCTCCCATGGCTGGAGGAGCTCCAGGCGGAGTGGCAACGTGACGAACAGTCAGTCGGGGAGAGCTGGAAAGAGTTCTTCACGGACCAGGAGAGCAGCAGCCGACTGCAGGAATCGACCGTGCAGGTGGGAAGCCCGCTGCTGGTGCCTTCCGACACCGTGTACAAGCAGAGCCGGGTCGACAGCCTCATCTGGGCGTACCGCGACGTGGGCTATCTCTATGCGCACTTGAACCCCCTGTCCGCGGCGCATGGGGAGCTCAGGAACTTCTACGCGGAGCCCGAGCACTCCTACGAGCAGCTCACGCTGGCCGAGTTCGGGCTTTCCGAACAGGATCTCGACCGCGAGTTCTCGCCCGGCCGCGTCCTGTCAAGCGGCAGGATGAAGCTTTCTGAAATCATCCGGGCACTGCAGCAGACGTACTGCTCCACAATAGCGGTGGAGTTCCTCCACATCCAGAACAAGCCGATGCGCCGCTGGCTGATCCATGAGATGGAGTCCACGCGTAATCGCCCTTCATTCGATGCCGACAAGCAGCTCGTCGTGCTGGAGGACCTTATCCACGCGGAGGAGTTCGAGCACTTCATGCACACGGCTTTTATCGGGCAGAAGCGCTTCTCCCTGGAGGGAGCGGAGGTGGTCATCCCGGCGCTCCACCACGTCGTGGACAAGGCGCCGTCAATGGGCATCAAGGAGATCATTCTCGGCATGACCCATCGGGGCAGGCTCACGGTCCTCAACAGGATCCTTGGAAAGCCCCTGGAGGACGTGTTCTCCGAGTTCGAAGGGCACGAAGACCCGGGCGACTACGGCGGCGGCGGCGACGTGCGCTACCACCTCGGCTACAAGATGGACCATGCCGGTCCGGATGGGCATTCCGTGCGCGTCAACCTCGTGGCCAATCCCAGCCACCTCGAATCGGTGGGACCGGTCGTGCAGGGCATGGCGCGCGCGATGCAGAAGGAATGGGGCGACACCGAGCGGAAGATGGTCGTGCCTATCGTCCTGCACGGAGACGCGGCATTCTCCGGCCAGGGCATCGTCGCTGAAACATTCAATCTTTCCACGCTCAAGGGCTACAAGACCGGCGGCACCGTGCATGTCGTGATCAACAACCAGATCGGGTTCACGACCTCCACCCGCGACGCACGCTCGACATTCTTCCCGACCGACGTGGCAAAGATGCTCCCCGTTCCGGTTTTCCACGTGAACGGCGACGATCCCGAGGCGGTGGTCTTCACGATGGACCTCGCCCTGCGCTTCCGCCAGACATTCGGCCGGGACGCGGTCGTGGACATCTTCTGCTACCGCAAGTACGGGCACAATGAGGGCGACGACCCCTCCTTCACCCACCCGCTGATGTACCGCATCATCGAGGGCAAAAAGAGCCAGCCGATTCTTTATGCAGAGAAATGCCGCGCGGCAGGCATCTTCCCGCCGGAGCGGGAAGATGCCATGAGGATGGAGTTCCGCACCCAGCTCAAAAAGGCGCTCCAGGCGTCGCGGGCGCCAGCTGCCGCCTCCGGCGCCCCGGAGAAGGAGCACAACCGCTGGAACTGGGGGGAGAGGATCCCCGCGCCGCCGGAGGACCGTCTCCGCCTGATCGCACTGGCCCTGACGAAAGCGCCCGCCGGCTTTCACATGCATCCGAAGCTCAAGAGGATCGTGGAGGAAAAGGCCGCGCGACTGGAGCGCGATGGCACGGTGGACTGGGCATTCGCGGAATCGCTCGCGTTCGGCTCGCTCCTTCTGCAGGGCACGCCGATGCGCCTGAGCGGCCAGGACAGCGCGCGCGGCACATTCTCCCAGCGTCATCTCGTCTGGTGGGACTCCGAGACCCTGGTCCCGCAGCCCTACCTGCCCCTCACGAACCTCGCCCCTGACCAGGCGCAGTTCTCCGTCTACGACAGCCCGCTGTCGGAATACTCGGTCCTTGGCTTCGAGTACGGCTTCGCGCAGGGCAGGCCGCGGACGCTGGTCATGTGGGAGGCTCAGTTCGGGGATTTCTCAAACGGCGGCCAGGTGATCATCGACAACTACGTTGCCGCGGGTGAAGCAAAGTGGGGAACCACGAATGCNNCAGGGACCCGAGCATTCCTCGGGGCACATGGAACGCTTTCTCATGTTGTGCGCGCACGACAATATCCAGGTCTGCAACTGCAGCACCCCGGCACAGTATTTCCATCTCCTGCGGCGCCAGGCGCGCAGCTGCGTCCGCAAGCCGCTTATCATCATGACGCCAAAGAGCCTTCTGCGGAATCCCCGCGCCGTCTCGCAGTTCCGCGAGCTGTCAGAAGGCTCGTTTCAGGAGATCCTCCCTGACCCAGAGGCGCCGCGCAAGGCGCGTCGGCTTGCCTTCTGCGCGGGCAAGATTTTCTACGACCTGACGGCCGCCCGTGAGAAGCAGAAGGATGCGACAACGGAGATCGTCCGCATTGAGCAGCTCTACCCGTTCCCGGAAGCGAAGATCGCCGCTCTTCTTGAAAAGCACGCCGGCCTTACTGAAGCGGCGTGGGTGCAGGAAGAGCCGCGCAACAGGGGAGCGTGGATGTTCATCAAGGACCATTTCCAGCGCTCCTTCCCCGATCTCACGCTCCGCTACGTCGGGCGGGAGGAGAGCGCGAGCCCCGCGACAGGGTCGCACGCGCGGCACGAACGCGAGCAGGCCGAGATCGTCGATGCGGCGCTTTCGGCGGACAGGGCCGCGGCAGTCGGAAAGTGAGGACATCACAGTGAAACTGGACATCACGGTGCCGTCGGTCGGCGAATCTGTCACGCAGGGGATACTGGCCACGTGGCTCAAGGCGGAGGGAGAAACAGTCACCGAGGGAAGCGACCTGTACGAGCTGGAAACGGACAAGGCAACGGTCACCGTGCCGGCTCCTGCATCGGGCGTCCTTTCGATTTCCGTGAAAGCGGGGACGGAGGTGACCATCGGGCAGGTGGTCGGCGGCATCGACCCGTCAGAAGTCGCCGCCCGAACGCCACAACCGCGCCAGGAGCGCGAGGGAGTGGCCGAGAAGCGCGAGGGAGTGGC
>PMDT01000271.1:0-14130 GCA_003154555.1 Spirochaetaceae bacterium | reverse complement strand
GCCAGCGCATCGCTTACCACCTTCAACGAGGTGAACATGCAGAAGGTGTCGGACCTGCGCACCCGCTACAAGGACGACTTCGAGAAGGCCCATGGCGTGAGACTGGGATTCATGTCCTTTTTCGTGAAAGCGAGCTGCCTCGCCCTGGCCGAGATGCCCATCGTGAATGCCCGCATCGAGGGCGATGAGATCGTCTACAATTCAGTCCCCGACATCGGCGTCGCAGTCTCCACGGAGCGCGGCCTGGTGGTCCCTGTCGTCCGCGGTGCCGACCGTCTGAGCCTCGCCGAGATCGAATCCGCTATCGCGGACCTCGCCGCCCGCGCGCGAGACAGGAAGATTCTCCCCGACGAGCTCGCGGGCGGCACATTCAGCATCACCAACGGCGGCGTGTTCGGCTCTCTCCTTTCCACGCCGCTCCTGAACTACCCCCAGTCCGCGATCCTCGGCATGCATACGATCCAGCGCCGGCCCGTTGCGGAGCCTGCCCCCGACGGAAAAGGGGAGCTGGTAGTCATTCGGCCGATGATGTACGTTGCTCTCACCTACGACCATCGCCTGATCGACGGGCGGGAGGCGGTGAGCTTCCTGCGCAGGGTGAAGGAGCTGGTCGAGGATCCGTGGAGGCTTTTCATCGAGGCATAGCGGGCAAGGAGTCATTGATGAGCGTGGAGTCAGGCACGTATTCCAAGGGTCTCGAGGGCATCATCGCGGATGAGACGGCCATTTGCCGTCTGGACGGCCCGAAGGGGAAGCTCTTCTACAGGGGCTACCCGATCGAGGAGCTCGCGCGCAAGTCCGATTTCGAGGAGGTCACGTACCTCCTGCTCTACGAGAAGCTCCCCACGACCGCGGAGCTCGCGGAGTGGAGGGCCCGGATGCGCGCCAGCCGCGACATCCCGTCACAGGTCCAGGGCATGATCCACGCTTTCCCCGCGGGAGCTCATCCCATGCAGCTTCTCCAGTCCGTCGTCGCCTATATCTCCAGCTACGTCGAGCACACCATCCAGCACAGCGCCACCTGCAACTGCCGCCAGACCCTCCACCAGGTCGTGCAGACCTCGAGCGTCGTCGCTTCCTGCCAGCGCTTCCGCGACGGCCGCGGCTACGTGCAGCCCCGCAATGACCTTTCCCACGGTGCAAACTTCCTCTACATGATGCGCGGGACGGAACCAGCCGAGTACGAAGGACGGATCATGGACGCCTGCATGGTCCTGCATGCCGAGCACGAGTTCAACGCCTCGACATTTACCGCCCGCGTCGTGGCATCCACGATGTCCACGTGCTACTGCAGCATCTCCGCAGCGATGGGCGCGCTCTTCGGCTCCCTGCACGGCGGCGCCAATGAGAAAGTGCTCGATATGCTGGAAGAGATCGGGTCCCCCGACAAGGTGGACGCGTGGATGGACAAGGCCATCGCGGAAAAGCGGAAGGTCATGGGCATGGGTCATCGCGAATACAAGGTAAAAGACCCGCGCTCGTACGTGATGGAAGAGCTGCTGCAAGAGATATCGGAAAAGAAGGGCGACCACCGCCTCTACGACATCCTGAAGGAGATCGAAAAGCAGTTCCGCGTGCGGATGGAGGAAAAGGGCAAGCCGCTCTACCCGAATGTCGATTTCTTCTCCGGCGCCGTCTACACGCTGCTGGGCATCCCCAAGATACTTTTCACACCCATCTTCGCGATGGCCCGCGTCTCCGGCTGGCTCGCCCACATCCTCGAGCAGCGCGAGCACGGCAACCGGATCTATCGGCCCGAAAGCCTGTATAAAGGACCGGCGGAGAGGCCTTATGTGCCGATAGCCGAGCGGCTCGGATAGCAGCCGGCCTCAATCTCTTTTCCGACAGGTCGCCGCGTACATCCGCCGATGGAATCTGCTCGGCACGGAGGCGACTATCCTGAAACCCGTCAGGCCCGCGCATTCCGCAAGGGCAGGCAGACGGGCGGCCGGCACCGGGTAGGGGACCCATGGATTGCCCGACGTGACGTCATACTCGACGATCAGAAGCATTCCCCCGGGGAGAAGCCACCGCGAGACGTGCGAAAGAACCGCGCATGGATCGGCCTGGTAGTGCAGGGAGTTGGCCATGAGGATTCCATCCAGGGGTGGAAGGCTCAGCGCCGCGGTGAAATCCCCCTCCACCTTCACGACAGGACAGTCGGCGAAATCGCCTCCGAAGGCCCTGTCCTGCGCGCGCAGGGCCTGGACGTCCCTGTCCACGACATAGATGCGCGAACCCGGCCCGAGCAGTGACGCAAGGGCGGCGCTGAACGCCCCTTCGCCGGCCCCCAGATCCGCCCATGTGCCGTGCGTCCCCTGCACGGCGTCCGTGATAAGTGCTTTTCTTTCCGCTGCTGTCATGCCCTGTCGATCTCCCGCGCACAGAGGTATATTCTATAAGTACCCACAGACGGGTAAAAAGTGAAGGAAGGAGACTCACACGATGCTCACGGAGATCCGCAACGCCCGGCAGGTAGAGGGTGAGGGTTTTCGACGCTGGTTCATGGATGAATACTTCGACTTGATAGTCTGGTACGACGACGAGCAGAGCATCGTCGGGTTCCAGCTCTGCTACGACAAGCAGCGCAAGGAGCGGGCGATTACCTGGACCCGCGACCACGGTTTCCAGCACAACCGCATCGATGCAGGGGAAACTCCCGGACATTCCAAGATGACGCCCATCGTCGTGGCCGACGGTGCATTCAGCCGCGACCCGATCGTCGAACGTTTCCGCGCGGCGAGCACGGGCATACAACCTGAGATCGCGCAATTCGTGCGGGAGACCCTTCAGCAGTACCCGTCGGCGTAGCTCGGCCCCTGGCCGTCGTCCAGGGGGCTGTCATCAGCCCGTTTTCAAATGCTTGAAAGCCTCTGCATACTCAAAGGCCACACCTGCCTTTTGCGCGGTTTCATGCGCGTTCTTGCGGATGGTCGCGGCATGGCCTTTCCGGTCCTTACCCGCCTGGCTCGCGTGCAGCATGAGGGCGGAAATTCGCCGACCGATGGATTGGGTAATGTCCTCGAAATGGTCGGGTGAGTCGGTCCAGAAAAGGTAGACGTCCTTTACCCTCCACGGCTCCACGCCGTCGACGAGCTGCTCCGCGAAGAGATTGACCTCCTTGGCGGCATAGACCGCATCGAGCGCGGCCAGGCCAGCGGCCCGATGGTCAGGGTGAGTCTGGTAGTGACGCCAGGGATCGATCGCGAGGACGATGTGCGGACGCACCGTGCGGATGGACCCTGCCAGCTCGCGCCGCAGCGCCATGGTGTTCTCCAGCATCCCGTCCGGATGCCGCAGGAAGATGAGGTGATGCACGCCCAGCTTCCGCGCCGCCGCCGTCTGTTCCTTTTCCCGCAGCGTTGCAAGCGTGCCCGGACGTATTCCCGGGTTCTTGCTCCCCTTGTCCCCGCTGGAGAGAAGGAGGTAAGTGATCTGCCTGCCTTCCCCGGCCCAGCGTGCCACGGTACCGGCGCAGCCGTATTCGGCGTCATCGGGATGCGCGGCGATCATCAGTACCCTGAGGGGCAGATCCTTCTTCGCAGCCATCGGACGACGCTACCATGGCGGCGCGCGTCGTGACCATCGGCCGGGGCGCGGAATCCAGAGGCCCGTGGCCGCAAATGCCGCGGTGTACGAATGCCGCGGAGTACCGTGGCCGGCGTGGCCGCGGAATGCCGCGGTGTACGAATGCCGCGGAGTACCGTGGCCGGCGTGGCCGGTCTCAGAGGGCGGGGGGCTCGTCGGAAAGAAGTCGTTCGCCGCGGGTCATCTCGAAGACGTCGCGCAGGAGTGCGGCATCCTCCGCGTTTTGCCGGATCCCGCGGCGCTCGAACATCCTCTTCTGCACGAGAATGGCCTGGTCGAGCGGACACTCGGTAATCTGGCCGAAGGACCGGGCGTAATTGCAGAAGCTGGGAACATTGGACCCGACGAAACCATAGAGCATGCTGGAAACCCCGATGATCTTCCCGGTGAATATGCTCGTGTTGATCGCGCTCTTGGCGTAGTCGCCGATGATGCAGCCGAGGAACTGCATGCCCGTCTCGACGCGCCGGTGGGGGTAATCCAGGCGCACGTCGCCGTAGGTGTTCTTCAAGTCGCTGTTGCTCGTGCCGGCACCGAGATTCACCCAGGATCCAACCCAGGAATGGCCAAGGAAACCGTGGTGCTGCTTGTTGGTGAAGCCTTCGATGATGCTCGCCTCCACCTCACCGCCGACCTTGCACGTCTGCCCGATGCAGACATGCTCCTTCAGCGACGCGCGCTCGATGATGCGCGACCGGGCTCCCACGTACACGGGACCGACCAGGTAGGTGAAATCCGCCACCTCCGCGCCGGTCTCCAGCACGACCGGCCCGTCCTTCGTCTTGAACACCGCGGTGTCGGCGATCGATACGTCGGCAGCGGCGAACACGCCCTTCCTGATTTCGCCGTACGCCCCGGTGGCGATGCGGTGGGCGATGTTCTGCGCGAAAAGCGGTTCCAGGTGCTTGATCACCTCGAACTGGTGATCGAGGGTGCGGAAGCATTCCTGCTCGAGCAGGGGGAGCTTCAGCTCCAGGAGCCACGGGGTGACCGTATCGGAGGAAAGGGGATCGGGAGCCTTGGCGCCGGGCGGAAGGAACGCCGCGGAGACGCGGCTTCCCGCCGTTGCGACGAACGGCCGGCCCGCCTCGATGAGATCGCGGATATGACCGGCATACCGCACGTCGGGAAGCAGCGAAGCGTTGAGGAAGAGCCAGGGACCGCTCGGGTCATAGGGGATGCCGCGATAATGTTGACTGACGGTCTGGCGCAGAAAGTCGCGCACGATCCAGCCGATGTCGCCGCCCGCCTCAACGGCGATATCGTAGAGCGTCGAACAGGCGCACGTCACGGCAAAGGCCGGACGCGTGAGGGCGATGGGGCTCATGTCGCCCAGGAGATGGTCCTCGAAAAGCATGATCCGTGTCTTCATCGCCTACTCCACCGTGACGCTCTTGGCCAGGTTGCGCGGCTTGTCAACGTCGCAGCCGCGCTCCACTGCGATGTAATAGGCCAGGAGCTGCAGCGGGATGATGGCAAGGACCGGCACAAGCGGGTCGAGCGTCTTCGGGATGAATATCGTCTCGGTGGCAAGCGCGGCAAGCTCATCGTCCCCTTCCTGCCCGACGGCAATGACCGGACCCTTGCGCGCGAGGATTTCGTGCGTGTTGCCCAGCATCTTGTCGCGTATCTCCGCCTGCGCTGCGAGCACGACGGTGGGCACATCCGGGTCGATGAGCGCGATAGGGCCATGTTTCATCTCCGCCGCCTGCACGCCCTCCGCGTGGATGTAGGAGATTTCTTTGAGCTTCAGGGCGCCTTCCAGGGCGGCTGGATACTCGTACAACCTCCCCACGAACAGGAAGTCCCTGCGCCGTGCGTACCGCCTCGCAAGCGCGGCGATCGAATCCTTGCGGGTCAGAAGCTGCGCGGCCTGCTCGGGCAGCCGCTCCAGTGCGTCCAGGAAGAGGAGGCCCGCCCGCAGCGACATGCCGCGCATCCGCCCCATGTGCACCGCCAGGAGACTCAGGACCACGAGCTGGCTCGTGAAAGCCTTCGTGGAGGCCACCCCGATCTCGGGTCCCGCATGGATGTAGATGCCCTTTGCGCATTCGCGCGCGATCGTCGAGCCCACGACGTTGCAGATGCCGATCGTCTCGGCTCCCATGAGCTTCGCTTCGCGCACCGCTGCCAGCGTGTCGGCGGTCTCTCCGGACTGGCTGATGGCAACGACAAGAGTGTCGGGCTCGACCACCGGGTGCGCGTAACGGAACTCCGCTCCGAATGTGACCTGGGTAGGGATGCGGGCGAGATTTTCCAGGAGGTACTTTCCGATCATGCCCGCGTTCCACGAGGTGCCGCAGGCCACGATGTGGCATCTCTTCACCTTCCGGAGGAGCGCCGCGTCCACGCCGCCCAGGTGCGCCGTTCCTTCCGACCGAACGATGCGGCCGCGGAAAGCATTGTGGATGGACTCCGGCTGTTCGGAGATCTCCTTCAGCATGAAGTGGGGAAAGCCTCCCCGTTCAATGTCGGGGAGACTGAAGGCAATCTGCTGCACGCGCTTGCTGACGGGGGCGCCCTCCAGTGTGCGCGTTTCGAATCCGTCGCAGTGGAGGATGGCCGCTTCACCATCGTCGAGATAGATTACGTCACGGGTGTGCGCCACCAGCGGCGCAGGGTCGCTCGCGACGAGCGTCCGGTTCTTGCCCAGCCCCAGGACGATCGGGCTTCCGTGTCGTGCGACATAGATGGAATCGGGGTCGCCCGCCCAGAGGACGGCAATGCCGTACGCGCCCACCAGGAGCTTGGTGGCGGCGAGGAACGCGGAGGTGAAATCGTTCTCCGATTTCAGGAGCTCCTCCACCAGGTGGGGTATCACTTCGGTGTCGGTTTCCGAGAGAAAGCGGTGACCCTGCGCGATGAGCTTCGATCGCAGTGCCGCGTAGTTCTCAATGATGCCGTTGTGGATCACGGCGAGGCGGCCGGTGCAGTCGACATGCGGATGCGCGTTGGCCTCGGTCGGGGCGCCATGGGTAGCCCACCGCGTATGCGCCATTCCCGAACGCGCGTTGCCCGCGCCGAGATCCAGGTCCGCGGAGTCCACGGCGCCGATGCGTCCGACGCGGCGCAGCAGCGAGAGCCGATTCTCGCGGGCGACACAAATGCCCCACGAGTCGTAGCCGCGGTACTCCAGGCGCTTGATGCCTTCGATCAGGACATCGGGATTCGCGTCCGGTCCCGCGTAGCCGAAGATTCCGCACATTGTGAGCTCCTCGATGATTCCAGGGTCGCGTTTCTTCTACCAGATGCGACGCGAATAGGCAAGCTTGCGCAGCGACTCTAGAACTCCACGTCAAACCGCGAGTAGGAGCCCGTGGGTGTGCCCCAGGTCACCTCGACGTCGCGCACGTGCGCCCCGGGCGGTCCTTCGTGCAGCCACGCGAGAAACCGCTCAAGCTTCGGCAGATCCCCTTCGGCATGGACTTCGACGCTGCTGTCGCCGCTGTTGAAGACGCTGCCACGGAGGCCGAAACGGCGCGCTTCGCGCACGGCTGAATAGCGGAAGCCGACGCCCTGGACGCGTCCCGTCACCACCGCGTGGAAAGCGGCGTTCGCGTCGGCCGCCACAGCCCCTTCTCCCGGCCCGGCCTCAGGAGCCCTCGCTGAGAGTGGCGCGAACGAGCGACTCCAGCTCCGAATAGTCGTACGGCTTGTAGACGACGGTGTAGGGAATGGGGAACTCCGGCTGGAGAAAGCCGCTCGTGATGATGACCTTCTTGTCCTTGCAGAACTCCCGCAGAAAACGGATCCAGTAGTCCCCGCCGAGAATATCCATGCGGTAATCGGTCACCACGAGACGGACGGGATGGTCCAGAATCTGCTTGATCGCACCCACGCCGTCGGAGGCGACGATCACCTCGTGGCCCTTCTTTTTCAGATAGTCGCGCAACGTGAGACGGATCGAATCTTCATCCTCCACGATAAGGATCAGAGGACCGCCGCTCATCCCACTCCCCCGCCTCCGACGCGCGCCGCGGAAAGCTCTCCGATTGTCACGTACAGGTTCTCGAAATCCAGCGGCTTGCGACGGAAGGCGTCCGCTCCCTCCGCAAGCACCGTGCCCTCCATGTCCTCATCCGTGAGACCCGTGATGGCGATGATGATCGGACCACCGAGGGAAGGGTCCTCCTTGATGCGGCGGCAGAGCTTGTGGCCGTCGATGCCGGGGAGGTTGATGTCCAGCAGGATCACCCCGGGGTGCGACGCGCTGATAAGCTTTCCCGCCTCGAAGCCATCGAAAGCCTGGATGACGGTCCAGGAAGGGGAGCGCCTGCTCAGGTAGCGCGTCAGCAGGGTGTTAATGTTTTCGTCGTCATCGACGATGAGGACGCATTCCCAATTGGGCCCGCCCTCGGACGACTCGGCAAGCTCATCCGGAATGCGCATGCCGCGGGAAGAAAGGAAATCGAAAAGGTCCTCCGCATAGACGCGATATTGGCCGCCGGGTGTCATGAATGCCTTCAGAAAACCATTCTTTATCCAGTTGATCGCTGTCTGATTGACGACACCACAGATATCTGCAACTTCGAGGGCCGAGAAAATGCGGACCTTCTTTTCCTTTTTCCCCATTGCTGTTATCCTTTCGGTCGTGCACTCCGACCAGGGCATTTCTCAATATTATACAGTATACCAATTATATCCATAATGTCAACCAATTATTTCCACGACGCATGTAACACCTACCGATATCTCAGGAATAAAGGATATCCCGAAAAAGCATCTTTGAAGCTTGTCGGCGACAAACATGGCCTGACGCGGCTCGAACGAAACTGCCTTTTCCGAAGCATCGTCGTCGATGATACAGCATCGAGCCGCAGGAAGAAAGTCCTTCTTTCCATAGCTGGAAAACCGCTGGGCATCGATTGGTATAATGTTCTGATCACGATCGAAAGCTATCTCTGCGGTCGTCGGGTTTTCCTTGCGGACGACGGCGTGCTTCGCGATGCCGCGGCGGCGCACGGCAGCTACAGGGCTACCGACGTGACGGGGCGCGCCATCCAGGCCATCCTTGAGACGCTGCGTCGCTTGTGTCCTGCCCGCGTCGACGCCTGGCTGGACGCGCCCATCACCTGGTCGGGACGCATGGCAGATGAGCTGCGAACGCACTTCCAGACCCTCCCCTTCCCTGCACGCGCGGAAATCGCGCGGAGCGCCGACTACCCTCTGAAGACATACCCGGGAGTCATTGCATCATCAGACTCAGTCCTTCTGGACAGCGCCCAGGAGGTATTCGACCTGGCGCGCTGTGTGCTGGTGGAAGGATTCCATTTCATTCCTCGTCCGGCTCTCGATCTTTTCGCTTCAGATAACGGACAGCCGTCGCAATAGCGCGCGCGCGAAAGCCCCTTCCCGTGAGCCGTCGGATCGCCGCGTCGCGGGAGAGGCCCTGCACCAGCTCGAAAGCCACTGCCGCCTCGTCGTCGGGCGGGTACATCTCCTGCAGCACTTCATCGGCCAGCGGCCGGGCGATCCCGCGCGTCATGAGCCCGCGGGAGAGCGCGAAGACACCGTCCTTCCGCATCGAGAGGCGCGACCGGACCCACGACGCCGCAAATGCCTTATCGTCGAGGTAGCCCAGCTCGGCCATGCGCGCAACGGCATGGTGAACGGCCGAAGCGCTGAAACCACGCGCGGCGAGCTTCCTCGCAAGACCACGCCGCGTCTGGGCCGCATGGGAGAGCAGCAGGAGGGCTCGGTCCCTCGCCATGATGCGCTCCGAACGGCGAAGAAGCTCATCCCGTGTTTCGATGTCGAGAAGCGAACCGGATGCGATCTGCGTGCGGGCGAACACTTCGGCGTGGAGGATGAAGAAAGAGCCGTCAGAGAGGTGGATGCGGACCGCCTCTCCGGCGGCTCCCTTGAGCTCGACGGAAATGACCGAAAGGGAAGGCCCGGGATCTTCTCCCGTTGGCCTATCTCTTGGAGAACTGGAAGCGTCTGCGGGCGCCGGACTGTCCGTACTTCTTCCTTTCCACCATGCGCGAATCCCTTGTCAGGAAGCCGTTCGCACGGAGGGCCAGGTGGTTCGTGGCGTCATAGGCGTTCAGAGCGCGGGCAATGCCGTGCCGGCACGCTTCGATCTGGCCGGTGATGCCGCCGCCTTTCACCGTGATCAGGATGTCGAACTTTCCGGTGGAATTGGTGACGTCGAGCGGGGCGATGACGCTGTGCGCGTTGGGAAGACCGGCAAAATATTCGTCAACGGTCTTTCCATTGATAATGACCGCGCCGGCGCCGTCCCGGAGGAAAACTCGGGCGATTGAAGTCTTTCTCTTGCCGGTGGCAACTGTCAGATTCTTGACCAAGGTATGCTCCTTGCTCTCTTTCAGGAAATCTCGAGCTTGATGGGCTTCTGCGAGGCATGCGGGTGCTCGGGTCCTGCATAAACCTTCAGCTTCTTGAAAAGCTTGCGGCCCATCGGTCCCTTGGGCAGCATCCCCTCTATCGCGCGCTCCAGGGGCCACGCCGGCTTGCGGGCGAAGACCTTCTCATACGGCTCCGCGCGGAACCCGCCGGGGTATTTCGAATGGCGGTAGTAGAGCTTCTGGGCGGGCTTGCGGCCCGTCACCTGGATCTTTGCGGCATTGATAATGACAACTGAGTCACCCATGTCCCAATGCGGCGTGTACTCCGGCTTGTTCTTGCCGCGGAGTATCGCCACGACGCGGGAGGCCAGCCGTCCCAGCACCTTGCCCTCTGCGTCAATGAGGTACCACTTGTGCTCGACCTCGCTGGGTTTGACAAATATCGTTTTCATCGCTCTCCAACCACTCCCTGATCAGGAAAAACGCGGCATGGGTGCCGCGGGAAAGGTACAGTGCCACACCCCCGGGGGAATGTCAAGGGGTTCCCTTGGCCGGCTCGTCCTTCTTCTCCGCCTTTTCCTCCGCCTCCTCCTTCTTCGCTTCGATCTTGTCCTTGATGTCCGCCACTCCGACGAAGAAGGCGATCAGACCTATGAAGACCGCGAGAATGGGGACTCCCCCCTTGAGGAACTCGAGAACGGGCTGCCACCAGTTCAGGCTCCAGGAGAAAGGAAGAACCGCATAGACGGCAAAAAGCACGAGAACGACGCCGATAATGAGAGCAATCATTCGATGCCTCCAATGTATTTTCTTTGCCAAGAATAGCCAAATCCATGCTTCTGTCAAGCAATCGCGCTCTCCACGGCGTCCCGGTCCGTGCCCGGAGCCCCTCGGGAGAGGAACAGCATCCTTGAAACGCGGCGGCAACTGGGATATTGTCATCGTGCCCGCCGGCAAACGCGATGCGGCGGGATACCACATCAGGAAGGAGCGGACGATGAAGGTTAGGATTGACGCCGACCTGTGCACTGCCTGCGGCCTGTGCACGGACAGCGTGCCTCAGGTCTTCAAAATGGGCAAGGATATCGCAGAAGTCATCACTCCCGAGGTTCCGGCGAATATGGAAAAGGCGGTGCGGGACGCGGCGAGCGATTGCCCGGCAGAGGCCATCCTGGTCGAGTAGGGCCCACCATTCCACGATGCCGCTCCAGACGGCAAAAAGCCCGGCCTTGGCCGGGCTTTTTTGTCCACCGCTGGCGTTTGGCTACAATCCCGCCGATTCCCCGCGCACGCTTTCCCGGTAGAAAAGCTCCAGCCACGCGTCGAGACGGGGAGGTCGCGCCCCGAATCCTGCCAACTCCGACTCCGGTACAAGCGCGGACCGCATCCGTGCGAGCGATTCAGCGGCCACGTCATACGGCGTGCGCGCGATCTGCGACTCATGTGCGCGGATGGCCTGGAGCTTTCGCTCGAAGGAAATGCCCGGGACGGTGACGATGGCGTTGAACTCGCCCCTGTTGAAAAGAGCCCAGGGGCCTTCGTAAAGCCAGCACTCCATTGTCCGGGACGTGCCCGCGAGGTGGCGCTTCAGCGCCTCCTTGACGACGGTCCGCGTTGCCATGTGCGCGGGGTGGCTGTCCTTCTGATGCGGCATGAAGATCCAGTCCGGCGCAAAGGTCGTGAGCAGGCTTCCGAATATCTCCAGGTCGCGCTCCGATATTTCGTAGTTCGCGTCGTAAAAGGGAAGCCGCAGGAAACGCGGTTCGACGCCGAGGAACCGTGACTCCCTCATCACCTCGGCCTCGCGGATGGCGATCCGTTCGGCACGCTGGGTGCCATAGATGAAGGAGCGGTGCCCGGTGGTCATGACGGCCGTCGTCACGGTGTTCGCCTGGCTCAGCATCGCCATGGTGCCGCCGAGGCTGATGGGCGCATCGTCGGGGTGCGGCGACACCACGAGGATCCTGCGCCCCGTGGGCGCGGACTGCGCATCCATGATCAGGAATCCCGAGTAGAAGCCGTGGATGCGCTCTTCGCGCGCGATCCGGGAGAGGGCGCCTGTATCGGCGACGAGAAGCACGTCCCCATGGTGCTGGAGCACGGAGATCGGCACGGACGGGTCAAAGGTCCCCTCGGTGAGCCGGTGCACGATCTCCGCCATGTTGCGCCCCGCGGCGAAAAGCAGGATGCGTGACGCCTGCGCGAGGTCGGCGAGCCCGAGGGAAAAGGCCTCCGCGGCACCCCAGCGCGCGCTGTTCTCCACGCGCACGATGCCCGCCGTGGAATCGAGATTGGAGCCGTTGACGTGGAATCCGATATGACCCCGCGAATCGACGGAGAGGAGCGCAATGTCGATGCCGGCGACGGCAAGATGCCCCGCGACCCTCGCTGTCTCGGCCTCCCGGTCGCGGGAGGGCGAGAAGCCGATCACATTGTCCGCCGGGATGCCCAGTGGCATGAAGAGCCGCTCATCGAGAATGGCGCGGAAGGGTCCGCTGTCGCCCTTGTGCGCAATGGCCGCCGGAATGCCACCCTTCCGCGGAGTTTCGCGGAGTTGAGTGGCCGCCGCCGCCGCTTCCGGCAGCAGCTCGTCGAACACCACGAAGCGGACGCGGGAAAAGTCGACAACCTCGGCGCGCGCCCGGTCCACGAGCAGCCGGTAGACGCCGAATGCCGGTGTGCCGGCAAATACGGAAATGATCAGGTCCGGCTTTTCCTGGACCGCGGCAAGGAGGAAGGTGACGACCTTCTGCTCGATATTCGCCTCGTCGCGCGCGGGAATGACGCGGATGCCGGCCATGGTCAGGGCAGCCTCCTGCGGGACACGGCAATGAGAAACCCGATGCCGGTGAAGAGGAGCGGCAGATCGGCAAGAGCGATCTGAAGCACGGGTACTCCGTGGTAGCGCAGGAGATCCTCGCCCAGGATGCCGAATGCCCGCAGGGTCGAGAGCACAATGTCCGCGTAGGAGACGATGGCGCCGATGATGATGAAGGTCCACGCGAGGTCGCGTGTGCGCGACCACAGGAGGATCGCGCAGAAGGTGGCAAACGCTCCCAGCACGAGGTGCGAGGCGTCCTGGGTGAAGCTCACGATGTCCATTCTCATCCTCCCGGGATCCTGGCAAACAGTTCAGCCAGGAGCCTTGTTTCGCCCGGGGAGCATTCCCCGGGAAGCACGCTNNACGTGGAGTCCGACGGGTCGCTGGACTCGTGCATCACGATCAGGAGCGCGCTGAAGATGGGGGATACCGTGACCCTGCAGGCGGGCGCGGGAATTGTGTATGACTCGGTTCCGGAAAAGGATTACGAGGAGACAGAGGCAAAGCTCGGGGCTCTGTCAAAGGCCCTGGGGATGGACTAATGCCGCCCTTCCGCGGTACCCCGCGGAGTCGAGCGGCCGCCACTGCGCGCATCCATTCGGCCAGCCCGCGCGCCGCGGCAGCCAGGATGAAGCCGGGCAGAAGGTCGGAGGCAGGGGGGGCAGCCTCGGCTGTAAAGCAGACCGGCATGGGGGCGCCGCAGACAGTGAAGGGGAGCTGCAGCAGGAGCACGCCAGTGCCAGGGAGGAAAGGGAGAAAGGGCCGCCAGAGCGCCGCACGCGGAGGAGATTCTGGCGGCGCGGCCAGGGCCGGATCGTAAAGATCATCCCAGGACAGGACCGCGCCGAGGGCGCGCCCGGCGGCGTCAAGAGCCTTCTCTGCCGATGCATAGAGGCGCACCCCTCCCCAACCGGGAAGCATCCTCCCGATGGTCGACACCAGGCGGCCCTCCCACACCGTGGGAAGCGCCGTGGAGAGTCCCTGGGACAGGACGGATTTCATCGTGGTGATCACCCCTGCCAGGCGATGCACGAGCAGCGCGCCGTCGCGGTACAGGTCGAGGTAGCGGCGGCCCTCCACGTCGTAGAGCCGGTATCCTCTGGCCCGGCGGATCCGGGGAATTCCCTCGAGGAGCCTCCTATCCTTCATCGAATCTCTTCGCGATGAGCGCATATGCGCTGTGATTGTGAATAGATTCGAAGTTTTCCACTTCCACAATGTGATAGCGAAGCCCGGGGAGAGACTGCAGCCGAAGCGCCACCTCCCGCACAACGTCCTCAACGAAACGGGGATTCTGGTAGGCTCGCTCGGTGACGTACTTCTCGTCTTCGCGCTTCAGCAGCGCATAGAGGGGACTGGAGGCCGCGTCCTCCGCGATCTGGATGAGATCCTCGATCCAGATGAACTTCGTCA
>PMDT01000306.1:7780-8332 GCA_003154555.1 Spirochaetaceae bacterium | reverse complement strand
ACGCCGGGCTTCATCGGCGATGCCCTTGAGCACCATGCCCAGGAAGACGCGGGGCACGTTAACCAACTTCGCCGCCGCTTCGGGTTTCCATTCGAGACCCTCAGCAAAGCCTCCGCGGGTGATGCCCCACATCACCGAATCAACAGAAACCGCCTTGCTTTTCGGGATCGGCTCGCGGTAGGGCGGGCTGTGCTTCGTAAACCAGAAATGGGCATTGTTGCGAAAGCCGTAGTCAACGGGCAAGGGAGGGAAGGCTGGTGATCGTCCCCACCGATGCTGGCGGCCTTCGACCAAAACTTTGTGCCAGCGCTCCTTTACCAGTACCTTGTCAATTGTGAGGATAGAACGCATGGAATGAATTTCCTCCCAGATCTCGAAGGAATCCAGACTGCACTCGAAGATTTGAAGAGCTTCCTTCACGACGTCCGGGTAGACGACCCCAATGGTCCGCTCTTCCTGGGAACGCCGGGATGGCAGAAGCGTAAACTTTGAGTTGCGCATCTTCTCTTCCGTGGACTCTCCCGGATAGCCAAGCATCACGCAATTGCGCAT
>PMDT01000306.1:0-7767 GCA_003154555.1 Spirochaetaceae bacterium | reverse complement strand
AGATTCATCTGACCTGTCTCTGCGATCGTGCCGATCAAGACAACGGGCATGGGGAAGAAGGAAGAAGTCTGATAGAAGTTATCCAGGATTCGGACATTGCTAAAATCTTCTCTATTCATGGATTTCATCGTTGCTACCCTTAGTTTGGTTTGGTCTTACACCAGCGAATACAGAGTATGGCCTGTGCAGGCGGCTTCCGAATAAAGGTACCGAGAAGATACTTTCTCACCTTCACGAGTTGCAATGGCAATACCCCCGCCGAGGGTTTCGCGCCTATTCGTGATCCGTTGATTTTCCGACAAGCTGAGGTTGGGAACGAGACGGTCACTTTGCCAGATGCTCCTCAACCTGGTCCCGTTTTACTTCAGTCCGGCGCTTACGGGCCGTCCTTTTCAGCGCGCTTTCTGCGGCACAACGTATAACTTGCTCAGATCGTATCCCTGGCTCACAGCGATGTCCTTCATCCTGGCAAACAACGCCTGGTCGATGACGGGTGTACGCGAGAGAAACCAAATGTAATCCCGGGAATCTTCACCAACAAGTGCCCACGAGTAGTTTTCCTGGTCCAAGCCGAAGATCAAATAGCTTGAATCGAACAAACCGAAGAACTTCACCTTCAGCGCCGCAGGCCGGGACGGATCTGGAACCCATGCAACCGCCTTCACTTCGGAGTACTTGCCCTCCAGGCTTTTTTTAAATCCGCTGTTCAGGACCTGGACCCTGCCGTCGTCCCGCAGGCTGTACTCCGCGGTTGCGCCGACGGTTTCGCTCTCGAAGCCATGCTGAAACCGCGCAATCTCGTACCAGCGCCCGAGGTATTTCTGAACGTCTACCTTATCGACCAGTTGCAGGGGACCCAAGCCGTGAGGGATGGTTGTGCATCCGAACAAAGCCGCCATGATCACGGGCAGGGCTACCAGAACGCTTGCTTTTTTCATGCACTTCTCCTTAAGCCGATTTCATTTCAGGTGAACCCCCGATGCTCCCTTCCACCCGCGAACTCAAGCAGATCTTCGAGGTACGCAGGAGAGAAGATGCTATCGCCGCCAGAGAATTGTCAACTTCGCTAAATGCAGTCGTCGCCCAGTCAATGGATGCGTCAGTGTGACCCTGGGTGTAGCATTTTCACCTCCAAATCTTTCTAAGCACATGCAAGAATGATTGACACAATTCTTAACTGGGTATAGAGTTAATCCAAGTTGATGTAACTGCTTGCAAATGCCTCCGAGCCGTAAGAAGTGGCCTGATGGGTTTCCCAAGCTGGAGTCGGGAGNNGGGAGTTCGATTCTCCTCGCTCGCTATAGTATCTGTTTAGGCATAAAGAATTGGGAGCCCGCGATTGACAAGTTAAGCTGCGCGGCTCTGCCGCAGGTCTCGATCGCGGTCATGATCGATGTCATCAGGAGGAGCGGCGCGCTCCGAAAGCAGTAGGGGAACGGTAATGAATGTCCGTGATCGGTTCCGTGAGGTCATGGCCGGCGGCAAGGCCGCGGCGCCGAAGTGGGAGTTCGGCTACTGGGGGGCCAACTACGCCTCCTGGTACCAGGAAGGCCTGGAGCGGCACCACCAGCCGCGGCCGCTGACCAAGGCCACAACGACAAGCTCGTCGCTGTACATTCCGTGCTGGAACTCACTACCTCCTGACACGTTGTCCGCGGGCATGGCCGTGCTGGGCGGGGGGCTGTATTGGCCCACCCAGGGCTTTGCCCTTGACGAAGACGTTCGGGTGGCCTGCGGCATGGACAGGGGGCAGATACTCGTCAACGTGGATCTCCTGTTCTATCCCCGCTTCGAGCCGCGCGTGCTGGAAGAATCCGACGCGCACATGGTCTATGTCGACCTGGACGGCGTGACGCGTCGCTTTGAGAAGGTAACCGGCGTCATACCCATGGCGGTGGAAAATCCAATCCGCGACTGGGCCACATGGAACGCGCTCAAGCACGAGCGGCTCTCGCTGAAGGACGTGAAGGGCCGATTCCCGCCGAATTGGCCGAGTCTTCTGAAGAAGTACCGTTCGCGTGACTATCCCCTGGTTCTCGGAGGCTACCCGCAGGGGTACTTCGGGACCCTCGCCCACCTCATGGGATACGAGCACTTGTTCTACAACTACACCGACGAGCCGCGCCTCATCCACGATATCCAGAAGACCTTCACCGACATATGGCTCGCCGTCTATGAAGAGGTTCTCGCGCAGACCGACATCGACCTTTTCGTGATCTGGGAGGACATTTCGGCAGGGACGGGTTCCATGGTCGCCCCGGCCATGATCCGGGAGTTCATGCTCCCGTATTACAAACGGCTCACGGGCTTCCTCAAGGCGCACGGGGTGTCGACGATTTTCGTGGACACGGACGGGGAGTGCACAAGCCTCATCCCACTGTTCCTCGAGGCCGGTGTCACGGGGCTGTATCCCATGGAGGCCAGCTGTGGCGTGGACATCGTGAANNGACGAGATCCTCGGACCGGTTGCCGAAGTGCTTGCAACGGGTCGTTATATCCCTTTCGGAGATCATCTGATTCCGCCCGAAGTGCACTGGCCTGAGTTTGCCTACTATCGAAACAGGCTTAACGGATTAATAGACGCGGCCGGATAGAAAAAGATTGCATGGCATATCACCCACGAGCCTTCGAAGCTGGTTGAGCGCGCGCGCAAGGCTGTGGCGGAAGGCGCCCGCCGTCTCCTTCATTGCTGCTGGGTGGGCCTTCCGTCGCTTCGCGAGGTGGCCGAGGATCCGAAGGTAAACGTGCCCATCCTGCTCTGCGCTTCCCATATGATCGCCGTCCAGCCTCGAGCGCCGAAAGTGAGGGGGGAAGGTCATGTACGATGGATTGAAGCTGGGCGCGCTCATCGAGTTGATCAAGCAACGGGGCCTGGACTCGATTACAGAGATCATGCGTCGCGGCGAGGGCACCGACAGCATGCACATGGTCGGCGGCGCCCTGCCGATGGCGGCAGGCATCGCGCTCCGCCATCTATTGTGAGTTTGTCTTTCACTGCTTATCCCCGTCTATGTGGCATTCATGCAATCAAACCGAGTTATTGTCAATGAATAGAGAATATTAAATGAATTAATTGGATGTTGACAACTAATATGATCACCTGCAAAATGGCATGATGTCGCAACGTCTTCTCGTAACAAACGGCAAAGTCCTGGATGACGATGTCCTTGTGACCGACAAAACAGTGATCATTCAGGAGGGCAGGGTCGTCTCAATCACGGCAGAACCTGTCGCGCGCTCTTCGGACACAATCCTCGACGCGTCAGGAGGATACGTGCTTCCCGGCCTCATTGACCAGCATTCGCACGGCATGCGAGACGTCATGGTGGACAAGGACGACATCCATGTTTATGCGCGCTACCAGCTCGATTCCGGTGTCACCGCGTGCCTTCCCACGCTGGCAGGCAGCCCGTCTTCCAATATCGCGAGAATGAAATCGATCCTCGCGGAAACAAATGATTTTCATCTCACACCGAATCTCGTGGGCTTCAGGCCGGAGATCATGTATGTTGCGGATGCCAGCGCGGGGCCCGCGACCTCCGTTGCCCTGCCGAAACCCGGCCTCACCGAGGCTGTCTGGGAAGCATCCGGCGCCCGTATCAAAATCTGGGACATTTCGCCAGAGCTCGAGGGCGCCATTCCCTTTATCGAGTGGTGCGCCGCGCACCGGATCGTGACGAGCCTGGCACACAGTACGGCGAGCATTCCGCAGGTGCGTGCGGCCGTGGCGGCTGGTCTTGGGCTCGTGACGCATTTCTACGATCTTTTCCAGATCCCCCGAGAAGAAGACGAGGGAGTTTATCCGGCAGGGGTCACGGACTATGTCAACGTGGAGGACAGGCTTTCCGCTGAGCTCATCCCGGATGCCGTGCATGCGCACCCCCTGCTCGTCGAGACCACCCTGCGCTGCAAAGGCCTGGACCGGGTGGCTTTCATCACTGACAGCCTCAAGGGCTCGGGCTTGCCGCCGGGCAGGTACAACGGCATGACCGCCAGCGAGCCTGTGGAGGTTACTGCAGCGCGCGGCATTCGCAGGATCTCGGACGGGATTTTGTCGGGGAGCACGCTCACGCAGCTGGAGTCCTTTCGCAATGCAATAAGGAAGTTCGGCAAAAGTATCGCGGAGGCCTCGCACCTGTGCTCACGGACTCCCGCCCGGATCATGGGCCTGGACCGCAAGGGCCGGCTTGCCCCCGGCATGGACGCCGACGTCGTGGTCCTTGATGGCGAGCTGGGGTTGAAGTTTGTGATTCTCGGCGGGGAGGTAGTCAGACGGTGAAGCGCCGCAGCATTCTAAAAAAGGCCAAGAGGGTGAGGATACTCGACCTCGTGCGGGAGATGGGGGAGAGCTCACGCGGCGAGATCGCCCGGGAGTTCTCCCTCGACAAGAAGGCCGTGTCACTCGCAGTCGACGGCCTGCTGGAAGAAGGGATCCTCGCGGTAAGCGGCTACCGCACGTCCCGCGCCGGAAGGCGCCGGGAGCTTCTCTCGATCAACGGCCGTCATGGGATCAGCATCGGCATCGACCTCGGCGCAACCCATGTCATCGGCGTCCTTTCCGACCTGGCCGGCGTCGTGCTGGAGAGGGCTTTCTTCGAGGTCAGGCCCGGGCTGCCCATGGAGATAATTCTGGAGCAGATGAAGACCATCGCGGCGCGACTGCTTTCCTCTGGCAGGGCCGCGTCCCGGGTGCGCGCAGTGGGGGTGTGCGTGCCGGGCTTCATCAAGCCAGGCGAAGGAATATCGCTCATCGCGGAAAACATTGCGGGATGGCGCGACGTGCGCATCCGTGAGCTTTTCGAGACGGAGTTCCGAGAGCCCGTGTATGTCGATGATTCGTCGCGCGCCTTTGCCGCGGCGGAACGGTGGCTCGGCCACGGACGGGGCCAGAAGGACTTCATCGCGCTGGATCTGGGCTATGGAATCGGGCTGGGGATCTTCAGCGCCGGCGCCCCGCTTATGGGCGCGGACTGGAGGTCAGGTGAGATCGGGCACACGGTTGTGAATCCCGACGGCATGCCGTGCGCCTGCGGAAACAGGGGATGCCTGGAGACGGTCGCATCGGGAAAGGCGATAGCCCGGCAGGCCGCAGAAGGCATCCGGGCGGGAAAGTCCCCGCTCCTCCGAGACCTCACCCACGGGGACGCGGACGCGGTCACGGCGCAGGATGTCGCCATGGCCGCGACAATGGCGGATGCCTTCTCCATCGAAGTGATCCGTGCCGCGGGCGTCGCTGTCGGCCTGGCTCTCGCGAATGCGGCGAACATTCTTGCCCCTTCACTGGTCGTGCTGGGAGGTGGGCTTGTTTCGGCAGGAAGCACGCTTACGGACACGATCAAGGAGGCATTTCACAGAAACTGCATGCCGGGCATACGAGAACAGGCGCGCATCGCCGTGTCTGCCCTCGGAGCGGACGCCTCCGCGCGCGGCATAGCGCTCCAGGCCCTGGAGATCGTATTTGCGGGAGCATAGGCTCCCATCCCCGTCACCGAACCGCGCTGCTCCCGCGGGCTACGCCATGAGCTCCCGGCGAGCGTTATCGACGATTCTGTCAAGCTCCGCCCTGAAGTGCGCGTCTCTCTGCGGAGGAGTCTGCGTCGCAACGAGCCTTCTCCACTCCTTGTCGGCCGCCTCAAGGACCCGCGCATCGGCTTCGGCAGGAAGGTAGGGGCCCTGCCCGCGGTAGGCCCGGTCGAATACATGCGTGTCCCACATCACCTCGCGGAAATGCCTGAGGGTATGATCGGTCTGGAGGTACGCCTCGTTCTGGCAGAACTCCAGGCGGTTGATCAGGTCGACGCAGAGAGTCTCGTCGTCGATCGTGATGCCCTGGCCCAGTTTGAACATGGCCCGGTTCGCGTCCAGGTCGATCATGGCCTGCGCGGGGGAAAAGGCTGACCCGTTGTCGAGAAGGCCAATGGGGTGTGGCGCGCTCACCATGCTGGCAAAGGCCATCTGTCGGTATGTCTTCATGAAGGCGGCCTGGATGCCGGGGCACTTCGCCTCAACGTATGCCGGCTCGACGTTCAGCACCATCCCATAGCGGAACCGGAAGAGCTGGTGCAGCGCCGCATCGGTGAGGATGGCCGCGGGCGTGGAATAGCAGACCTGGGTGGTCCTCATGTCCGTTTCACCGGAGATCGTGGTTGCGTAGAAATAGAGTTGCGGGTCAATGAGGGAGACGGCGGTGATGCAGCCAAGAATTTCCGCGGTCGCCACGACGATGCTGCCCGCGGGGGTCATCGGCGTTGTGCCGCCCAGAATGGGCATCGGCGCGAAGTTGACGGGGAAACGGTGCGCGAGAGCCTCCCGCAGGACACTGCATGCATGCGTGTCCAGCTTCAGCGGTGACGTCGTGCAATAGGCGTGCGCAAACATCGGTGGCCGACTTTCCAACATCTTCTTTTTTTTCATGGCGATTTCCGCCGACGCGCCGAGGCCGGGCTCCCACACATCCACGGCAAGCGAGGCGAGCTCAGCGAGGAACTTGACTTCCCGCGCGTCTCCGGTGCCGACCCAGCCCGGCTTGTCGGTGTTGAGGAGGAGCATGCGCGCCGTTTCCATTGTCTCGATGCGGGGATCGAAGTCCCCGCAGACGAAGGGAGCGCATACTGCCTTCACTGCCGGGATCGCGTTGCCCAGAAGTATCATTTCCCTCTGGTCCCGCGCGGTGGGAATGCGGTATACGCCCGCGGGGTAGTCGTACATGGAGGGCGTCGTAAACCCATAGTCAACCGTGTAGTCCTCAGGCAGTGCGGCGTCACCCTCGGGAATCCTGTCGCAGAACGGGTACCACAGTGACGAGCGGACCAGCCCGTAGCGGCCTTTCTGGGCGCCGATCTGCCGCTCCACGATATCGGGCCTGAACCAGGCGCGTTGTTTCTTGAAATCCACCCTGCAGCCGGCATCCGCGAGGGCCTGGAGGAGGAACTCACCCCGAATGAGGAGCCCGGTTCGTTCGAGCACCTGCAGGGCCGCCGCGTGGACTCGCTCCATCCCGTCGTCATCGATCACGCGTATGAGACCCTTGACCATTGCGGCTTCCTCCGCTACTTGATGGCGCCCGCTGTCAGCCCCTTGACGATGTACTGCTGAAACACGATGTACACCAGGAGCGCCGGGATGGCGCTGAGCAGGAGCCCGGCGAACTGATACGGTGGATCGCCGGTGTAGCGGGCGATCAGGGTTGCCAGCGCCACGGTCACGGTGCGCATGTCCATCTTCTGCAGCAGGATCATGGGAATGAAAAGATCGTTCCACATGACGATGAAGTAGAAGATGATGGTGAGAAAAACAGCGGTCCGACCCGTGGGGACGACAACATTGCGCAGGACCTGCCAGTAGCGGCAGCCATCGATCTCCGCCGCTTCCAGCATCTCGTTCGGGATGGCGCGNNGCAAAAAGCACGTACATCGGGATCATGGTGACCTGCGCCGGGATGAACAGGGTGGAAATAACCACCAGGTAGACAGGCTGCGTCCAGCGGAAGCGAAGCTTTGCGAAGGCGTAGCTGCCCGTGACACCGAGGATGATCAGGAGCACGAGGGTACCGGCGCAGATGATGAATGTGTTGCGGAACAGGAGAAGGATCTTGAACTGGCTCACCATCGCGGAGAAGTTGACCCACTGGAGCGGCGCCGGCGGCAGGCCAAAGGGGTTCGTATAGTAGCCCGGCCTCGTCTTCAGGGAGTTGATCATCATGTAGTACAGAGGGTAGAGAAATGTCGCCCCCAGGAAGCACTGGACGACAAAGATGACCGCCTTGCC
>PMDT01000376.1 GCA_003154555.1 Spirochaetaceae bacterium | reverse complement strand
GCGCCGCCGCGGCCGCGGAGCCCTGATTTCAGCACTTCGGCGATCACCTGCTCGCGCGTCATTGCAAGCGCGCGCTCCAGACCTTTGAAGCCGCCGTGCGCGCGGTAATCGGAAATGGATTCCGGATCGATGATCCCGCAGTTGCGCAGAACGTATTTCTTCTGCTTGCGGAAGTAGGGATGATCCTCGATCATGGGGATGCCGGGCAGCGGGGTCTTCCCGTTCTTGAACTGACCGAGCATGCCGTCGAGCTTGTAGTTCTTGCGGACAAGCACCTCGTCGAGGATGAAGCCGGCCACCTCGGGCGTGACGTTGCCGTAGGACACGCGCTGGCCGGTCTCCGTGACGACGTCCATGATCGGCTCCGCCTTGCAGTAGCCGATGCAGCCGGTGGCCGTGATGTCCACTTTCTCACCGCGCGCCGCGGCCCATTTCTCCACCGCCGTCTTCACTTCGGCCGCGCCGGTTGCCAGGCCGCACGTTCCCATTCCGATAAAGACCTTGCAGGTCGCTCCCTGTGCGTTTGCGTTCATTCTGTCATCCTCCCTGCCGCCCGCCAGGTCTCCACCAGGCTTTCAACCCGCTTCTTGTCCAGCCTGCCAAAGAACTTCCCGTTCACCATCATGGCAGGGGCGATGGAGCAGCAGCCAAGGCAGGCCACTGTCTCAAGGGAGAACAGTCCGTCACGGCTGGTTTCCCCTACCTCGATTCCCAGGCTCTGCCGGCAGGCATCGAGCAGGTTGAGCGAGCCTTTCACATGGCAGGCCGTGCCGCGGCAGATCGCGATCTGGATCCGGCCCGGCGCTTTCAGCTTGAACTGGTTGTAGAAGGTCGCCACCCCGAAGATTTTGGAAGAAGGAAGGTTCAGGTAGGTGGAGATCGTCGTGATGCTCTCCCGGGAAAGGTAGCCGTATTCCGCCTGCACCTCTTGAAGGATGGAGATCAGGTTCTCTCGCGTCTTGGGGTACTTGGAGATCAAATCCCCTATAGGCCTTGCTTCTTTGGTTGCTTCCATACTCGTCTCCTAATAGTGAACCAATTCACAATACAACCAATACCATTTCGTGATTAAAATGTCAATATAATTCAGATAAATTTCCTCCTGTTAAGAAAGCCATTTAATAAAGTGCGAGTTCTTTTTCGCTATCGGGCGCCGAGGCCGAAAAGCATGACTCCGGCCGTGCGCAGGAGGATTCTCATGTCCAGAATGGCGTTCCTATGGACTACATACCAGAGATCGTAGGCTGTTTTATCCCAATAATCGGTTTCCTCGGAGGTATGGGGAAACCTCACCTGTGCCCAGCCGGAGAGCCCAGGACGCACGAGAAGGCGCTTATGGTAGCAAGGAATCGACCCTGCCCAGCTTTCATGGAAGTACTCCATCTCGGGCCGGGGGCCCACGAGGCTCATGTCGCCGCGCATGATATTGATAAACTGGGGCAGCTCGTCCAGCCGGGTGCGTCGAAGCAGCGCGCCGAACCGGAAGACCCGCTTTTCGATGGCGTCGTTGGGATTCCCCGACGGGGTTTCCTCTTCGCGGAGGGTCCTGAACTTCAGGAGCATGAAGCGTCTTCCGAAACGTCCCACCCGGGCCTGGCGGAACAGAACGGGGCGGCCGTCGGAAAGGGCGATACCGACCGCGGCGAACGCCATGAATGGCAGGCTGATGCAGAAGAGAATGGCAGCGGCAGCGGCATCGACGAAACGCTTCACAGCATCGTAGAGGCGCCTTTCGTGCCGATGCCAGTCGACGTAGTCGGGCCTCCGGGCGAGCACGGCAGGAGGAAGGACCCGCAGCGCGACATCGCACAACCGGGCAGGATCGAAGGTCGCCATGAAGCGGACCGGCTCGCCCTTCGCGTCCCGGCGCGGGAAGAGTACTTCCGCGCGCGGGTCGCCCGCTGAAGCGTCGGACGCGGAATCCAGCAGAATCTCGGCGGGATAGCGCGAGCGCGAGATGTGGCGGCGCAGCGCCTCTGCCGCCGCCTCCCAGCCGGGACCGAGATGCAGGACGTAGCGCTGGCTCTGTGCGCGAAGGAAGCCCTCCAGGCCATAATGGGCGGCGGCGAAGGCGACACACCCCAGGCCGGCGATGGCCAGGCGATCCCAGCCCTGCCAGGGCAGGAGCCAGAAAGCATCAGGCAGCCTGCGCGCGGCTGTCGCCACCACGAGGAAAAGAAGGCACCCGATGGCGACGCCGAAACGGCGCTGGAGCGTGATCTCGGAAAGCAAAGAGTATTCCCCGCTTGCGTACACCACCAGCAGGAGGAGAACCGGGACACCGATCTGCGCGACACCGACCGGCAGGACGGCAACAGCCGTGCAGCAGGCGACGATGAAATCTATCGCGACGAGGAGATACGGCGCGAGCTCAAATCGGTTTGCAACACTCATTTTGTTCTATGGGCATCCGTGACAGGGGGAATTCTATCACGGCCGGAGGCCGCCCGCTATCCCAGAAGACTGCGGACCGGAATGCCCCATTGCGCCTGGATAAGAGGCGCCGCCTGTTCCACGCTCTTGAACAAGAAACCCTGGAAGCCCAGGGCGTTGGCCGCATCGATGTTGGCGGGCATGTCGTCGAGAAAAAGACACTCCGCGGAATCCGCCCCGAGCTTCGAAAGGCACAGCCTGTAGATGGCGGGCTCGGGCTTCACCAGCGCGTAATCGCAGGAAAAGACGACGGCATGAAAGCGGTCGATCCAGCGATACGCCGGTTCCCTTTGCATGAACGCGAGCTTCTCCGGAGGCATATTGGAGAGCAGCCCCGTGCGGTAGCCTTCGGCCCGCAGCTCTTCCGTCCAGGCGACCACCCTGGTGTTGACCTGCAGCCAACCCCTCGTGTCGATCTCATCGATGGCTGCGACAAGCTCCGTTGTGGCTTTTTTGCCGCTCGCGGAGAGAATGCGCCGCCAGTATTCCGTGGCCGGCAGCGTGCCGCGATCCAGCTCGAGCCTGTCGGGCTGATAGAGGCGCTGGAACTCGGCAACAGAAAGACCGCAGAGGGCTGCCATCTCCTCGCGGGTGCGGGACGCCAGGGGCAGTCCCAGCACGCCACCGAAATCGAAAACCACCGTTGTTATCTGTTTCTGCAATGCGGGAGCGAGAATAGGACATACCGTGGGGAGGGGGCAAGGGGCCGATGCCCTCTATACCGCGGCCAAAGGGCGCGGTACATTGGAACGAGGACGAGGCACATGAGTTATTGCCAGTGCCAGGGTATTGAAAACACCTTTGACCGCCGGCTCGCCGAGGCCCAGCTCCAGCGGGAGCGCCGCCGAGGTCCGCAGCGGACGACACTCATGCTCGTCGAGGCGTTGCGCGCACAGGGCGTCGCCGGACGCACTCTTCTGGATATCGGCGGCGGGGTGGGCGCCGTGCAGCGGCTGCTGCTGGAATCCGGCGCGGCCGGTGTGACCGGTATCGACGCTTCATCCGCGTATCTCGAGGCAGCCAGGCAAGAAGCGCGCCAGCGCGGCTTCGAGCCTCGTGTGCGCTATCGTCACGGCAACTTCGTCGAGCTTGCCCCGGATATCGACCCTGCAGATATCGTGACCCTCGACCGTGTCATCTGCTGTTACGATGACATGAAGGGTCTGGTGACGGCCTCCGCGTCAAAGGCACGCGGCGTGTATGGGGTCGTCTTTCCCCGCAGCGCGTGGTGGACGCGGCTGGGCGTCCGCTTGCTCAACCTTTCCCAGCGGATAAAAGGCAGCACATTCCGCATGTTCGCGCATTCAACGGAAGACGTGGAGTCCCTGCTGCGCGCCCAGGGGCTTTCGCGCATTTATCGGCGCACCCGCGGCATCTGGCAGGTCGCGGTCTTCACCCGCGCGGCAGGTGCAGCTTGAGCCGCGCGTGGCTGCGAAAGGGCCTTCCGTGGTCTTTTGCCGCAATCGCCGTTCTCTTTCTCTTCGGCTGCCCCTTCTCCTCCGA
>PMDT01000065.1:199-2990 GCA_003154555.1 Spirochaetaceae bacterium | reverse complement strand
CCCGGGCCGACGCTCCCGTGCTGATCGTCGGCGAGACGGGCGCAGGGAAGGAACTCGTCGCCCGCGCCATTCATGCCCAGAGCCGCCGCGCGGACGGGCCTTTCGTGGCGGTCAACGCCGGGGCCCTGCCCGAGACGATGCTCGAAAGCGAGCTTTTTGGCCACGCACGCGGCGCCTACACCGGTGCGCTCGGCGAGCGGGAGGGGAAGCTCGTGACAGCGTCCGGCGGCACACTGCTGCTTGACGAAATCGAGACGATATCCCCGCGCGCGCAAGTGCAGCTGCTGCGCGTCCTGGACGACGGCGTGGTGCAGCCGCTGGGCAGCGACAAGCCGCGCAAGGTGAATATCCGTCTCATCTGCGCCTCCAACGTCGACCTCTCAGAGGAAGTGAGGCGCGGCGCGATCCGGGAGGATTTCTACCATAGGATCATGGTGCTCAGCATCCGCGTGCCACCGCTCCGGGAACGCACTGACGATATCCCGCTCCTGGTGTCGTATTTCCTGCGCCGCGCCGCCGACCGCAACGGCATCGCCGTCCCCGCGGTCTCAGAGCCTGCGCTTGCCGAGATGATGCGCCATGCCTGGCCCGGCAACGTGCGCGAGCTTTCGAACGCCGTGGAGCGTCTCGTCATCACCTCGCGAAACGGTGCCGCCGGCAGCTTCACCCCGGACCTCCACGAGGAGGGCGAACGGCTGCTTTCATTGCCGGCAGGCGCGGGTCGCCTGCGCGAGGAAATGGAAAAGGTAGAGAAGTCCGTCATCGAGGCTGCGCTCCGGGAGTGCAAAGGTGAGATCAATGCGACCTGGCAGGTGCTGGGAATTTCCCGGCGCGCACTGTATGAAAGAATGCGCCGGTACGGTCTGGACAAGGGAAGCTTCAAGTAGCGCTCCGCAGGAGGGTGGGCACGGTGCTGATGGACACGAGAAAGGCTATCCTTATTATTGCCCTCATTGGGCTTGCAGGGCAGCGCGTCCTTGCGCAAACGGAAGACGCCGAGCTGAAGCCGCCCGACCTGGGAATACTCATCGGCAATACTTTGCTCCCCGGACTGCTTCAAACCACAAACGGCGAACCTGAGGGTTACGCATATATGGTCGGCGGACCCCTTTACCTTGTCGGGGTGACGCTTCAAGTCGACTACCTGTTCAACCAGGCCGACCCGAATCGTCAGTGGGAGCTCGGCACGAGTCTTCCCCTGAGCGAGATCGGACTTTCGCTGGAATCCTACAGTCTTTACGCGTTCGAACGCGACCTCAATAATCGCAAACCCGGTGTTGCGGCTCCCAAGCCGCGCGAACCGTATCTCTCTCTTCTCCTGGCCCCCTACAATCCGTCAAACCTTTTCGATCCCGCGGTCATCTCCGTGCTTGGCCTGGTGACGATTCCAAGCTTCACCTATGATGCCATCAACACGATGGGAAGCTACTTTGCCCGATCTTCCGTATCGTTCTTCGGCCTCCAGGTTTCACCCGTTGCAGGCCTTTGCCTGGAGTCTGCTTTCAGCCTCGCCATCAATCTCTTCATTGCATCAGCCGAGGAACTGATCTTCCGCGGCGTCGTTCTTGACCGCCTGGGTCCCACGGTGTCGGCAATATCATTTGGTGCGTTTCACCTGGGCAATATCTTCATCGCTTTTTCGCCGAGCACGACGCCATTTTCGGCCAGTCAGCTCGAAGCCGTCGGTCAACAGGCAGCATTTGCCCTGTGTTTCGGCGTCTACGCGAATATTCTCACGACCGAGAACGACTACAGTCTTCAGAAGCCGATTACGATCCACTATTGGAATAACGTCTTTTCAATGATCGTCTCCTATCTTGAGGGGAACGGTATTGGGGGGCCATAGAAGGCCCCCGGNNTTCCTCCATCTGAACCGAATGAACAGGCTGACCCGGGCCTTGCATGCTCCGCTCGATGCATGGGAGGCGGACGTCCTGCGCCGCACCCGGGAGAGCTTCGGAGAGGCAATGGTCCGGCACGTTCGATTCCAGCTCGACAAGGCCTTCATCGAGCTGGTGACGATGATCGACGGTTCCATCATCAACTGATACTGGGCACGACCCGCACATGGGAGAGTTGTGCACGGCTTTAGGCCGGAGTAGTCGCCGACGGCGGCGCGTAAAGAACCGGTCGAGTGGCCGGGCTGGTCTCCATCGCCTGCAATTCCTTTAATTAGAATAACCTGCGGCGTCGACATTATCGCCGGCCCAATACGTTGTTTTCGAGAAAATATTCACGAATGGCACGCTGTTTGCATCTGATATCGCAGGGCCAGGCGGCAATGAATATCCATGAGCTCGCAAAACGAATCAACGCTCAAGTCCACTGCTGCGCCGGCGCCGAGGGCCAGGATCTTCAGACGATTTACGCCGCCGACACCATGAGCGAGCTGATCGCGCATGCCGCTCCCGGGACCCTCCTGGTCACTTCGTTGAACAACAATCAGCTCGTGCGCGTCGCTGAGCTCATGGACGTGCCCGGCATCTGCCTGACGAATGGCGCCGAACCTTCAGCCGACCTTATTGCGCGCGCGCAGTCGGCGGGAACCTCGATCCTCGTGTCCCCGTTCGGCTATTCGAAAACCCTCCGACTCCTGGAAGACGCCCTTGCCGGACGCGGGGCGGCCACGCGGTGATCGCGATGAGCTACAGGATTGCCGGCGGCGATTTCGACACGGCAGGGATCGCTACGCGGCAGCTCAAGGAGCAGCTTGCGAAGATCGGCGTGAATGGCGCCGTGATGCGCCGCGCGATGATTGCCTCGTACGAAGCGGAGATGAACGTGGTCATCC
>PMDT01000065.1:0-166 GCA_003154555.1 Spirochaetaceae bacterium | reverse complement strand
GCGGGCATGGGGCTGCCCAATATCAGGCGGAACAGCGACCTTTTTGAAATCGAGACCCGGGTGGGCAGGGGAACGCGCGTACGGTCCACCATCCTGCTCACCGGCCTTGCAGCCGGCATCGCGCCGCTGGAGACCGCGGCGCCTGCATCCCTGTCCATCCTCTCCA
>PMDT01000146.1 GCA_003154555.1 Spirochaetaceae bacterium | reverse complement strand
GTGACAGGCAGATCTGCCTGTCACCCTTTTCTTTGCGCAATTCCATTACTGATCGAGGATGAAAATTTCCACACGCCTGTTTTTCGCCATGTTCTCTTCCGTGTCGCTTGGAGCGACAGGCTCGGTTCCACCGCGTCCTTCATAGAGGAAGCGTCCGGCGTTTATTCCCTGCGATGTCATGAAATCCACAACCGCCTTGGCCCTCTGCACCGAGAGCGTGTACTGGCTTTCCTTGGTGCCGACGTCAGCCGTGTGGCCGACCACGAGAAAGTTTCTGCCGGCGATCAATTTCAGCGCGGCCGCCAGGGCCTGCAGGCGCGGCGGCTCATCCGGCAGGAATGCGGCCTGCTCCGCGACGAAATGAATATTGTTGACAGACAGGCTCACGCCTTCCTTCTTCTGTTCGATCACGATGTCCTTCGTGCCGGATTCCTGCAGCTTCTTTGCGATGATGTCGGCCGTCTCTGTCCGGTTCAACGGTGTGCTCACCGTCCACCAGGTCAGGATGAATCCCTTGAGCTGTACGGACGTGCCATCCACGAATGAATACGTCTCATCCACCTGGTCCTGCATGAAGGAGAGCCCACCGGATGGCTCGGCGAGCTGGATCGACACGGCATGGTTGCCGGAGACTGAAAGCAGCCGGTCGTCACCCGCCGGGTCGTCACCCCTCTTGTAGCGATCCGCCCAGGTCGCTGAGATAACCCTGACGGTCTTCCCGCCCACCGTCGCTTCTCCGGCATAGCGATATGCGGCGATGAAGCGCGTCCGGCTGAACTTCCCGTCATGCAACGGCTCCACGAGGCGGGTGCCGACAGCCGTCCACGTGTCACCAACGGCAATGTCATCCACGGGAATGACCGGGAACCCGCGGAGCGTCGGGTATGCCACGTTGTCGGCGGAATCATAGGTGCCGTCGGGCTGTATCGAGTATGCAACCGGGACGGTCTGGGCAACCTCCTGGGCAGTCTCTGTGCCGCTGTGATCGAGTGCCTGTAGAAGGTAAAAAGTGCCCTCCACGTTTGTCGCCAGGGCAACGGTGCCCTGCTGCAGGGCTCCCCTCACCTCCCGATGCTCGAGCCCGACGAATTTCCCGCTTTCATAGCGGCGGAAATCGGATCGTTCAAGATAGGTGAACTTGCCGTCGAGCGGGAGCAGAGCCTTCACAGCCTTTGCGGCCTCCGCTCCCTGGCAGATCGTCGCAGGAAGAAGAGCGATGACGATCGCCAGCGCCCTGTTTGTCCTCAGCTTCATGATTGTAAGAGTATACGCTTTCTGATGCCCCGCCGCAGCATGAGAATGCTTGTCTCGTCCCCGTGACCGCACGTATGTTATCCGCAGCGGGGACCGGCAAAGAGGACGGCACGCGATCATGAAGGAGTGAAAATGAGCACAGTCCTGGTCACCGGCGGCTCGGGCTTCATCGGCAGCCGTTCGATCCTGCAGCTCCTGGCCGCAGGCCATACCGTGCGCACAACGGTGCGCAACCTGAAGCGGGAGGCCGATGTGCGCGCCCTGCTGAAAAACGGAGGCGCGGGGCATATCGATCGCCTGTCCTTCTTCGCCGCGGATCTGCAGAGCGATGAAGGCTGGCCGGAAGCGGTTGCCGGCTGCGACTTCGTCCTGCATGTCGCATCGCCCTTTCCGCCGACCATCCCCAGGGATGAGAACGAGCTGATCATCCCTGCCCGTGAAGGCGCTCTGCGTCTCCTGCGCGCCGCGCACAAGGCAGGTGTCAAGCGCGTCGTGTTGACATCCTCCATCGTGGCGATTGCTTACGGTCAGAAAGAGACCGACAAGCCGTTCGACGAGACGAATTGGACCGATCTCAACGGGCCTGACGTGACTCCGTACGTGAAATCCAAGACCCTGGCCGAGCGTGCGGCGTGGGATTTCGTCGCTACCGCGGGTCGCGGGCTGGAGCTTTCCGTTGTCAATCCGGTGGGCGTGTTCGGCCCGGTCCTGGGGCCCGACTATTCGACGTCCGTCCTCATTGTGCAGCGCCTGATGGACGGCGCGGTACCGGGCTGCCCGCGCCTGTCCTTTGGCATCGTCGATGTCCGCGATGTGGCGGACCTGCACCTGCGCGCCANNGACGTGGCCGACCTGCACATCCGCGCCATGACACATCCTGCCGCCAGGGGGGAGCGCTTCCTGGCCGTCTCAGGCGATTGCATCCCGATGGTGGAAATCGCAAAGGTGCTGAAAGAACGGCTGGGCGCGGCTGCCAGGCGGGTACCGACCAGGAGCATTCCCGACATCCTCGTGCGCCTGGCTGCCCTGCGGGATCCGGCCGTGCGACAGATCCTGCCGGAGCTGGGCAGGAAGAAAATGACCTCCAACGAAAAGGCAAAGCGCGTCCTGGGCTGGGCGCCGAGGCCATACCAGGATTCCATTGCCGATACAGCCGAAAGTCTGGTGCGCCTGGGCCTCTTGAAGGACAGCGCGAAAGGGACGCCATAGACTTCGCCGGCGTCACTTCGGAGGGAAATGTATGAGTGACATGATCGAAACGGCGACCCTGCGGCTGGTCCTGAAGAGCCAGTACCACGCAGGTCTTGCCATGCTGCGGGAAGCCATTGAAAAATGCCCGGAGGACCTCTGGCTGCGCACGCCACCACGCAATGCCTTCTGGCAGGTGGCCTATCACGCGCTGTACTTCACGGACCTGTACCTCCAGGCTGACCACCTATCCCATCACCCCTGGGCGGAGCACCAGTCTGATAACCAGAACCCTGACGGGATTCCCGGACCACCCGAGCCCGGGAATTCCCTGCCGCTGATCCCTCGGCCCTATACCCGTGCACAGGTGCTTGCATACTGGGACGTTTGCGACAAAATGGTGGACGGAGCGGTGGATGGGCTTGATCTTCACAGCCCGCAGTGCGGATTCCCCTGGTACAAGGTCTCGAAGCTGGAGCACCAGATGGTCAACCTCCGCCACCTTCAGCATCATTCCGCGCAGCTCGCGGACCGCCTGCGTACCGAGCTGGATGTCGGCATCAAGTGGGTTGGAGCGAGGCCGCGAGCGTAGGCCCTACAGCACCATCTGTTGCACCAGTCCCGAGGGAATCCGC
>PMDT01000006.1 GCA_003154555.1 Spirochaetaceae bacterium | reverse complement strand
AACATCATCAGCCTCATCATCATCGGGTACATGTGGCGCTTCATATTCTCGCGGGGTTTCGATTCCTTCGGCGCCCTCACCCACCTGGGGATCTTCGGGCTGAGCTGGCTGGGCGACACCCACCTTGCCTTTCTCAGCGTCGCCCTGGTCTCCGTATGGCAGTCACTCGGGTTCTACATGGTGATCTACATCGCCGGATTACAGACCGTTCCCCGCGACCAGCTGGAGGCGGCGGTGATCGACGGCGCGTCGCCGGCAAACCGTTTTTTCCGCATCACTTTTCCCCTTATCATGCCATCGGTGACCGTTGCAGTGTTCTACTCCCTTTCCAACGCCCTGAAGACATTCGACGTGATCTTCAGCCTCACTTTCGGCGGCCCGGGAACCGCGACGACCAGCATTGCGCTGGATATCTACAAGACGGCCTTCAGCGACAGCCGTTTCGGCTACGGGTCGGCCAAGTCGGTCGTGCTCTTCCTCCTCATCCTCGTCGTCACCGTGTTCCAGCTCAACATCTTCAAGCGGCGTGAGGTCGAGGCATGAGGCGCTCCCGCGGCTCCCTTCCGCTCTCCCTCCTCATGATCCTCTGCGCGCTGATCTACCTCTATCCGCTGATCCTGATCGTGATCAATTCGCTGAAGAGCTTTTCCGAGATCATGGCAAACGTTGTCGCTTTTCCCACCCGGATCCACGGTGAAAACTTCGCGAATGCCTTCCGTCTGATGCGCTATCCCCACCTCTTTCTCAATACGCTGTTTGTGACAGCCATGGGGACGGGGGGTGTCGTTGTTCTTTCCTCCATCGCCGGTTACAAGCTCTCCCGCACGCGGACGCGGATAAGCTGGATCATGTTCCTTCTCTGCGTCGCGCCGATGATGATTCCCTTCCAGTCCTTCATGATCGCGCTGGTGAAGATTGCGCGGAACCTCCACCTTACGAATTCGACCTGGGGCCTGGGCATCATCTACTGGGGGCTGGGCGTGCCGCTTTCCCTGTTTCTCTACCATGGCTTTGTGAAGACCGTGCCCCGGGAGCTTGATGATTGCGCCTTCATTGACGGGTGCCGGCCGCTCCGCGCGTTCATCCAGGTGATCTTTCCGCTTCTCCAGCCGGTGACCGTCTCGGTCATCGTGATCAACGCCATGTGGATGTGGAACGATTTTCTCCTCCCGCTCCTGATCCTCAACGGCTCGAAAGGATCGCAGACGTTGCAGCTCGCGGCGTACAATTTCTTCGGTCTGTACAAAATCGAATGGCAGAACGCGATGGCAGGCGTTCTTCTCACGATCACGCCCGCGATCATTTTCTACCTCATTCTCCAGCGGCACATCATCAGGGGCATGGTGGCCGGCGCGGTCAAAGGCTGAACAAGATGAAATTCACCGATGGTTACTGGGGCTTGAGAGAGGGAGTGAAGCTTTTCGCGCCGGCGGAGGTGCGGGACCTGCGCACGGATGCCACGACCGTCACGGTTTTTGCCCCGTGTAAAAACATCCGCCACCGGGGTGACACGCTCAATACGCCGCAGCTTACCTTCTCGTTCAGCTCTCCCCGGGAGGACGTCATCAGGGTCCACGTCTGCCATTTCAAGGGCGGAAAGACGCGGGGACCGGCCTTCGAATTGCGCGACGACGCCGCCTGTCGGCCCCGCATCGACAGGTCGCCAGAGGCCATCAGTCTCACCAGCGGCAGAACATCGGTGCGCGTGCAGACCGCCGGGGCGTGGGCGGTGGACTTTTTCCACGACGGGCGGCGGTTGACCGGCAGCGGGACGGGAAATGCGGGGTACCTCATCGACGCCGCGGGGCACCGCTACATGCGCGAACAGCTTTCTCTCGGGGTCGGGGAGTGCATCTACGGTCTCGGGGAGCGCTTCACTCCCTTCGTGAAGAACGGCCAGGTCGTCGACACGTGGAACGAGGACGGCGGGACGAGCAGCGAGCAGGCCTACAAGAATGTCCCCTTCTACCTCAGCAACGCAGGCTACGGCGTGCTCGTCGCGCATCCCGAAAGAGTCTCATTCGAGATCGGCTCCGAGGTGGTCTCCCGCGCGCAATTCTCCGTGCCGGGAGAGGAGCTGGAGTATTATATCGTCGGGGGCGGCTCACCCAAGGACGTGCTGCGGAAGTACACGGAGCTCAGCGGCAGACCCGCGCTCCCTCCCGCGTGGTCCTTCGGGCTATGGCTCACGACCTCATTCACGACGTCGTACGATGAGAAGACGGTGAACACTTTTGTCGAAGGGATGCGGGAGCGGAATGTCCCTCTCCACGTCTTTCATTTCGACTGCTTCTGGATGAAGGAGTTCCAGTGGTGCGACTTCGAGTGGGACGCCGCCCAGTTCCCGGATCCGCAAGGCATTCTCACGAGACTGAAAGAAAAGGGGCTGCGACTGAGCGTCTGGATCAACCCCTATATCGCGCAGAAATCGCGGCTTTTCGACGAGGGCATGGAGAAGGGGTACCTGGTAAAAAAACCGGACGGCGATGTCTGGCAGTGGGATCGCTGGCAGGCGGGCATGGGACTGGTGGACTTCACAAATCCCGCAGCCGCGCGGTGGTACCAGGACTGCCTGAGGCGCCTGCTGGCCGCGGGCGTTGACTGCTTCAAGACGGACTTCGGGGAGCGCATTCCCACGGACGTCGTCTATCACGACGGCTCCGACCCGCAGCGCATGCACAACTACTACCCCTATCTTTACAACAAGACAGTCTTTTCGCTGCTGGAGGAGGAGAAGGGGCAGGGCAAGGCGGTCGTCTTTGCGCGTTCTGCGACCGTGGGCGGCCAGAAGTATCCAGTGCACTGGGGTGGCGACTGCTCGGCGACCTACGAATCGATGGCGGAAAGCCTGCGCGGCGGTCTCTCCCTTGGTCTTTCAGGATTCGGATTCTGGAGCCACGACATCGGGGGTT
>PMDT01000233.1 GCA_003154555.1 Spirochaetaceae bacterium | reverse complement strand
TGCCCACGGCATACAAGGAGCCGGCATTCGCATTTGGCGGTGTGAAGGCGTCGGGGTTCGGGCTGCCGGAGGCCGGGGAGAGCGGCATCCAGTTTTTCACGGAGCACAAGACAGTCTACGTGAGGTACCGCTGAGCGCGCGGGTCCGGGGTGCCTCTTCGGGTCGTTCGCGTTATAGTGGTGCGTGATGCGGCGTGAAAACCTGGCCGGCGCGGACCGGCAGTATCGTTACTTCGACCTGGTCATGGCGGCTTTCGTCACGGTGCTCATCGTGAGCAACGTCGCTTCATCTGCAAAGATCGTCGATTGGGGTGTGTCGCTCTTCGGCGTGCGCCTGGCGTTCGACGGAGGCACGCTCCTCTTCCCGGTGAGCTACATCTTCGGCGACATTCTCACGGAGGTCTACGGATACCGACGGTCGCGGCGGGTGATCTGGACGGGTTTCGCGTGTCTCGCCGTGAGCGCAGGGGTGCTCTGGCTCGTGCGCATAATGCCCGGGGAAGCCACCTGGAGACAGGCGGGCGGCCAGGCGGCATTCGAACAGGCCCTCGGCGGCATGAGCACCGGCGGCATCGTGCTGGCGAGCCTCGTGGCCTACTGGGCGGGGGAGTTCAGCAACTCCTTCGTGCTCGCGCGGATGAAAGTCCTCACGAACGGCCGGTGGCTCTGGACGCGCACGGTCGGAAGCACGCTTGTCGGCGAGGCCGTCGACAGCGCGGCGTTCATCTCCATCGCGAGCCTCACGGGTGTTTTTCCCTGGTCGCTCTTCCTCACCCTTGTGCTCACGAACTACATCTTCAAGGTCGCGATAGAGGTGGTGATGACCCCGGTCACCTATCGCATCGTGGCATTTTTGAAGAACGCGGAGCACGTGGACTGGTACGACCGGAAGACGAACTTCAATCCCTTTGCGCGCCAAGGATGAGCAACGGGATCGCTGAACGCCCACCGGCCGCTCTTCCGCGGGATACCGCGGAAGAGCGGCATTCCCCTTGACGGACCGCCGATGCCTCGCCGTACACTCCCGGGCATGGCTGGCGACGAGGACGACGAGCTGATCCGGCGCATCGCGGAGGGAGAGGCTGCGGCAATGCGCGAGCTGTACCGCCGGCACGGGCGCATCGTCTACGGCATTGCGCTGGGCATCTGCCGCGACTCTCTCACGGCGGAGGAAGTCACCCAGGACGTCTTCCTGCGTGTATGGAACCGGGCCGACACCTACCAGCCGGAAAAAGCCAAAGTCGCCACGTGGATCGCGCGGATCGCGCGCAACGGATCGATCGACGCGCTGCGCCGGGCAACGGCGCGGCCCGGGCAGGCGCAGGACACCGATGCGCTCCTGGAGAGCCTGCTGGACCCGCGGGCGGCGGACCCGCGAGACATGGCGCAGGTCGCTGCTCTTCGCCTGCGCGTCCGCGCCGCCGTTGCGACTCTGCCCCCCGAGCTCCTGCGCGTGCTTGTGCTGGGTTTCTTTCAGGGGCTCACGCACCAGGAGATTGCCGAGCGGCTCGGTGACCCGCTGGGCACGGTGAAAACGCGGATGCGCGACGCGTTGCGAAGGCTGCGTGAGACGCTTGCGGAGGAAAAGACGTGACAATCCTGTTGCCGCGCGCGTGCGTATATATACTTGAGCGGGAATGCTCCCGGACACAAAGCAGATGAGTGACACACATCCAGACCGCGACATGCTTCAGGATTTTGCCTTCGGCTGTCTCGACGACACCGAAGCCGGACGTGTGCGCGCGCATCTCGCCGGTTGCCCCGCCTGCCGTGGGCAGGTGGAAGAGCTGGAGCAGACACTTGGCAGCCTCGCACTCGCCCTGCCACCCATGGAGCCGCCGGCGGACCTGGAGCAGAAGCTGATGACGCGCGTGACAAGCGCAGCGGACGGAATGACTCTGGAGCCGATCGCGATGACCGGCCGCTCCCAGCGGCATTCGACCGGCCGCTCAACTCCGCGGTATACCGCGGAAGGGCGGCATGCGGGCGACGGGGCGCGGGGGTGGTGGCGGCGGTCGGGAAGCCGGGTGCTCGGGGCGCTCGCCGCGGGTGTCGTCCTGGTGCTCGGCGCAGGTAATATCATTCAGTGGCAGCAGGCCGCCACCGCGCGGCGGACGGCGTCTGTCCCCGGTCTTTCCCTCATCGTGCTCGTCGGAGTGGACACGGGGGTCGGCGCCTACGGCACCGTCGTTCTTGATCGACAGGATAACGGCGGTGTGCTCGCCGTGCGCGGCCTGCGTCGACTGGATCCATCGCAGACCTACCAGCTCTGGCTCTACAAGGAATCGGAGCAGCGCAGCGGTGGAACATTCGCCGTGAGCACCGATGGTTATGGAAACCTGCTTCTGGAAGTGCCGAAGGATTTCGAGGGATTCACGTCCGTCGGGATCACAATCGAGCCCGCCGGCGGCAGCCTGATGCCGTCCGGGATGCTCGTCGCAAAAGGCGCCCCCTGACCCATCCGCGCGTGGCTACGCCCGCGTCTTTTCCGGCATGAGCGCGAATCGCCCGGGACCAAGGAGGGCGATTGCCATTGAGCTCAGCAGGAAAAAGGCCTCGAGCTCTATTCCCCACCCGCCCGAACGATTGATCGTGAGGATGAGACGTCCCGCATCCAGGATCAGAGCCATGATCATACTGAAAGCCATGAAGAGCGCACCGATGCGCGTGAACACGCCGGCGAGGACAAGGAGGGGACCAAGGATCTCCCCGACAAACACTCCATAGGCGATAATAAAGGGCAGGTGCAGGGCCTGGAGGGGCCCCTGCATCCACCCGATTCCGTGAAGGATCTTGTCGATCCCGTGAAAGAGAATGAGCCCCGCCGTCATCAGCCGCATTACAAGCCGGCCAATGTCGTCAGCCAGGGGGTGCGTGACGGGTGCCGCCCCCATACGGATCAGTCCTTGTTCACGTACAACGCGATGGAGTCAAGGAGTTCCGCCGCGTTCTTGCTTCCGGCCTTGTAGAGGATGACATACTGCTGGACGGCCTTCGCGAGATTGCCCTGCTGCAGGTAAGCCTCACCATAGTATTCGCGCGCCTCGGGGAAGTTCGGCTTGAGGCGCAGCGCCGTATCGTAGTAGGTCATGGCCTGCGGGACATTGCCCAGCTTGCGCGTGCAGAAGCCGAGCATGTTGTACGCCTCGGCGTAGTCGGCTTTCAACGCGATGGCCTTGTTGAAGTCCGTGACACCCTCCTGGTAGCGCTGCGCCTGGGCGGCGTCGTAGCCCCTGTTGTACCAGTCCAGGGCCGTCTTCGGGGCTGCCGCGCTCATCGAGGCGCCGCTGCTGCCCGCCCCGCTGCTTCCGCTTGAGCCGCCGCTGGAGCCGGATGCGAACACAAGCCCTGCCGAGAAGAGGCCGAGAATTATGAAGATCGTCGATTTTCGCACTGTGTATTCCTCCTGGGGGTTTTGCTCTCCCCGTCTCTTCATACGGGGGCAGGAGGGTTTTGGATTTCCCCGGCGTTTCAGGAAGGGACGTTGGCCGCCTTCACGTCATAGTGACTCCACACCTGCACGGGCTTTCCGCCGCGGATGAGGATGAGCTGCGGCGACTCGTGCACGACACCGTACGTCGCCGCGACCCAGTTGGACAGGTCACGCTGCTCGCGCACGTTGATCCACATGATGGGGAGATCCGTCCTGAGGCCGCGGACCTCCTCCGCTGCGGATGCGGAGACCGGACAGGTCGTGGAATGCTTGAAAACAAGGCAGTCTTCCGGCAGGGCTTTTTCCTGCAGGGTGACGATCGTGCTCATGACGTTTCCTCGCAGAAACCTTAGCTCCCGCGCCGCCGGCAGTCAAGCGCGCCCGACGGGNNTTGACGCGCCGCACCCTTTCCTCTATCCTTGCGCCGGAACAGTCATGAAGCAGGTCACCATCCGCCTCGAGCTGCGCGTCTCCGAGGAGATGAACGAGTTCCTCCAGATGGAAGCACATTCGCGAAAGCTGAGCTTTGAAGGCCTCCTCCTGATGTATATCGAAGACCGCATGAAGAAGGATCGCCAGGACCGGCAGCACACGGCACCCCGCAGGACCTGACCCGCTCTCTCGCGCTTTCCCGGGACATCGAGGCGATGCAGGCCCTGCTGCGATCCGGCACAATCATCGAACGGGTGAATGAGGCAGTGGAGGCTCTGCACCAGGCGAAGCGCCGCCATCGGCGCCCACGGAGGCCGGCGGCTGAAGGTATTCCTGGTAAATGGCGCGTATCCTTTCGAATCGGTCGGAGAGCGCGGCCAGGAGCTGATCGCTTGTCGCGTTGCTGCCCAGCATCAGCCGGGCGAGCGCCCGAAGCTGCGCGGGATCCTGCGGCAGGCTGTGGGTCTGGCGATCCTCGTAGATCTGGAGGAAATGCTCGACGCGGCGAAGAAAAAGGTAGTCATCGGACAGATGCTCGACCGTCTCCGAGGGGAGGATCCCCGCTTCCCCCAGCGCGCGGAGGGCCGGAAGCGTGCCGCCGCGGAGCAGGGACGGCGTCTGGTGGGCGTGAACGAGCTGCAGCCCCTGCACCAGGAACTCGACGTCACGCAGCCCGCCAAGGCCCGTCTTGATGTCCGTCGTGATGGACAGAACGCTGCGCGCAAGGCTTTTCAGGGCTTCCTTGCGCAGCCTGTCGATGGAGGAGGCAACGGCCGCGTGCGGGTGCGGCGCAAGAAGGAGCCCCCGCACCGACTCGAGGAAAGCGCGGCCGACCTCGAGGTCCCCTGCGATGGGGCGCGCCTTCAGCAGCGCCTGAAGCTCCCAGAG
>PMDT01000283.1:7233-12014 GCA_003154555.1 Spirochaetaceae bacterium | reverse complement strand
ACGCCGCAGATCCGTGTTGTCGCTCTTCTGATTCCCGAGTATCATATCTGTAAGCACCTGAGAGACACTTGAAGAGACGCAATTCCCCCGCGAGCCTCGCCGCTCCCTATTTCCGCACGTATCTCTGGCCTTTTCTCGCGGCACTGGCATGCCTGTCGGTAGAGTCCGTGTGCGATCTCCTGCAGCCCACGATCATGGCCCGCATTGTCGACAGCGGAGTCGCCTCCCGGGACCTCGGCGTCGTCCTGCACTTCGGCCTGCTGATGCTCGCCGTGGCGGGAACGGGCGCCCTCGGCGCGGCAGGCAGGAACATCATCGCGAGCATCGTTTCCTTCAAGTTCGGCGCCCGGCTCCGCGCCGACCTTTTCGAGCGCGTGACCTCCTACTCCTTCAAGGAGCTCGACACTTTCGATACCGCCTCCCTGATTACCCGGCAGACCAACGACGTGACCCAGGTCCAGACCTTCGTCAACGGTGTCATGCGTTTCTTCGCCAAGGCGCCCATTCTGGCCATCGGCGGCCTCACCATGGCGATCATTCTCGAGCCGAAGCTCTCGATCGTGCTCGTGGTGGCTGTGCCCATCGCGGCAGGGCTCATCATCATCAATCTTGCCACGGGTTTCCCGCGGTTCCGCAGGGTCCAGGAAGGCCTGGATGGCGTGAACTCCGTCACCCGCGAGTACCTCGGCGGCATTCGCGTCGTGAAGGCCTTCGGACAGGAGGACCGCGAGGTGAAGAGATTTGCCGGGGCCAATGCGGAGCTCACCGGCGCATCGACATTCGCCTTGCGTGCCATGGCGCTCTTCGGCCCGGCCATCACGCTCACCATCAACGTCGGCATCGTCGCGGTCCTCTGGATCGGCGGGATCCGGGTGGCAGCGAGCAATCTCCAGGTCGGCAAGATCATCGCGTTCATCAATTACATGACCCAGATCCTTTTCTCCCTGAACATGATCTCCATGATCTTCACGTCATTCGTGCGGGCGCGGGCGTCGTGGGAGAGGGTCGGGGCGGTGCTGAGAAAGCCCGGCAGCGAATCCCATCTGGCGCCCCTGCCCGGTGCGCCCCATCCCGCCGCGGCGGCGGCCCCCCGCAATGGCGCGGGCGCGGCAGGCACGTCCGTGAGCTTCAAGGGTGTTTCCTTCTCCTATCCCGGCGCCCTTGGCAGGCTCGTCCTGGAGGACGTGAGCCTGGAGTGCGAGCCGCGCACGATCACCGCGATCATCGGCTCCACCGGTTCGGGCAAGAGCACGCTTGCGGCGCTCGTGCCCCGGTTTTATGACCCCTCGAGCGGCAGCATCAGCGTGGGGGGCGTGAACGTGCGGGAGATCGACCTGCCCGATCTGCGTCAACGCATCGCCCTGGTGCCGCAGAAGACAGTTCTTTTCACGGGCACGATCGCGGAGAACCTCCGGTGGGGCAGGGCCGATGCCACCGACGCGGATCTGCAGGAGGCGTGCCGACGCGCCCAGGCCGACGCTTTTGTCAGCCGCTTCCCCGAGGGGTACGGGACCATGCTCGGGCAGGGCGGGCTCTCCCTCTCCGGCGGGCAGAAACAGCGCCTCGCGATTGCCCGCGCGCTGGTACGGCTGCCCGAGGTGCTCATCCTCGATGACTGCACGAGCTCCGTTGACTCGATCACGGAGGCGGAGATCCTGAAAGAGATCCGCAACACGACAACCGGATTCACCTGCATCCTCATCACGCAGCGCATCTCCGCGGCGGCAGCGGCCGACTGGGTGCTCGTGCTCGACGACGGCAGGGCCGTCGGGAGCGGCAGGCACCACGATCTTCTGCGTGACTGCGAGGTGTACCGCGACATCTGCGTGGCCCAGCTCGGCAAGGAGGCGGTCGATGTCTGATCGACAGGACGCAGCCGCCCCCCGTCCGCAGGGGCCCTCCCTGGCCGCGGTGCCGGGCATGCCCGGCCGCGGACCTGGGTTCGGCGCGGGACCCGGCATGCGCGCTCCCACCGTGAAGCCACGGAACCTCCGTCACGCCCTGAGTCGGACATGGGCATATTTCCGCGGCGAGCGCGGACGCATCGGTCTTGTCTTTGGCTTCATCCTGGTGGATTCCGCGCTCGGCATGGCAGGACCCTACCTCATCGGCCGGGGCGTGGACGCAATCTCGGCGCTGGACGCCACCAAAGCATTCGTGACCTCCGCATTTGGCACCGTGCGCGAGCCTCTCGCTGCCCTGGCCATCGCCGCCGTTGCGCTCCTGGCCGCCTATCTGGGCGGTGCAATCCTTCAGAGCGTTGAAGGGTGGATCATGGCAGGGGTCTCCCAGAGGATGGTGCGCAACATCCGCGAAGGCCTCTTCGCGAAAATGCAGCGCATCCCGCTGGGCTATTTCGACATGCATCCTCACGGGGANNATCATGAGCAGGCTCACAAACGACGCCGATGCGGTGAGCGTCACCGTGTCCCAGTCGGCCGTTCAGCTCATGTCCGGCGTCGTGGTCGTTTCCGGCACGCTCGTCATCATGATCGCCCTGAGCCCGTTCATGGCTCTCGCGAGCCTCCTCCCCGTTCCCCTGATCTTCCTCCTGACCCGCGCCATCTCGCGGAACACGCGGGCGCTGTACAAGGAGCAGCAGGACGAGCTGGGCGCGCTCAACGGCCATATCGAAGAGACGGTTTCGGGAATCCAGGCGGTGAAGGCGTTCGGACGGGAGCCGCAACTGCGCGAACGCTTCGCGCTCATCAATGAAAGGCTGCGNNATGGCCGTCCGCGGCCTCATCAGCGTTGGACTGATCGCGACATTCATCTCGTATTCCCGCCAGTTCGTGCGGCCGCTCAACGACATCGCAAACACTTATAACACCCTCATGTCCGCCATTGCCGGCGCCGAACGCGTGTTCGAGGTCATGGACGAGAAGGAGGAGCCCGCCGACGCGCCCGGCGCCCGCGAGCTCGTGCAGCCGCGGGGAGTCGTGGAGTTCCGCGACGTGAGCTTCGGCTATCGCGCCGATGTGCCGGTGCTCCGCGGTGTGAGCTTCGACGCCCCCGCCGGCAGTGTCACGGCCATCGTCGGGCGCACGGGCGCGGGCAAGACCACGATCGTCAACCTCCTCACGCGATTCTACGAGCTCACCGGGGGTTCCATCCTTGTCGACGGCGCCGACATCCGCGACTACACACGCGCCAGCCTGCGCCGCGTCTTCGGAGTNNCGGCTGGCAGGGGCCGACCATGCAATCGAGCGGCTCGCGCAGGGCTACGACACCGTGCTCGTCGAGTCGGGGGCAAATCTCAGCCTCGGTCAGCGCCAGCTCATCGCCATCGCGCGCGCCGTGCTTGCAAAGCCGACGCTTCTCGTCCTGGACGAGGCCACCAGCTCCGTGGACGCGCGCACGGAGCTTCGCATCCAGCAGGGCATGATCGAGCTCATGAAGGGCAGGACCAGCTTCATCATCGCCCACCGACTGTCAACGATCCGCGACGCTGACACGGTGCTCGTCGTGGACGCGGGCAGGATCGTGGAGCGCGGAAGCGCAGAGGAGCTTGTCGCGGCAAATGGCTACTTCAGAAAGCTATATGACACCCAGCGCGGCGGCGTGGAGATTTAGGGCAGCTTTCCTTGACTCCCGCAAAGGTCCGCGCGAGAATCCCTCCCTGTGAAGCCGGGAGACATCGTCAGCACCAGATATGTCCTGAAACGCGAGATCGCGGCGGGCGCATTTGCGGTCACCTGGCGCGCAGAGGACAGGAAGACGGGAAGCGCCGTTGTCGTGAAGCTTCTCTCCGTGCGCGCGCTCCCCGACTGGAAGGGCCTGGAGCTTTTCCAGCGGGAAACGGCTGTGCTGAAAAGCCTCCGGCATGCCGGGATCCCGGCGTACGTCGATTCCTTCACGACGGGAAAAGGGGCGAAGACGCAGCTCGTGCTTGTGCAGGAGCTCGTCGACGGCATGAGCCTCCAGGACAAGGTGAATGCCGGCTGGCGGGGAACCGAGGAGGAGATACGCGCGCTCGCGGGACAGCTCCTGGAGACGGTGCGGTACATCCATTCCCTTCGGCCTCCGATCATCCATCGCGACATCAATCCGCGAAACGTCATCATGCGGGAGGACGACGCAGTCTTTCTCGTGGACTTCGGCGGCGTGCAGGACGCCCTGCGCGTCTCCGCGAGCGAAGGGCAGACCGTGGTCGGCACACCCGGGTATATGCCGATGGAGCAGTTCGTCGGGAGAGCGACCGTCCGCTCCGACCTGTACGCGTGTGCCACGACGATTCTCTACCTGCTCACGCACAAGGATCCCCAGGACCTGCCAATGGTGGACATGAAGATCGACATTTCGCATCTCGATATTTCCCCGGGTCTTGCCGCGGTGCTCGATTCATGGCTGGAGCCTGATGAAACGAAGCGATTGCTTCCCGTCGAGACGGCCATCCGCTATCTGCAGGGAGAGGCCCCGGAGCGCCCGGCTGCTGTGGACGGACAGGTGGATCTCACGCCGCCGCGCTTCTCACGCATCCGCGCGGAGAAGCTGGGGGACGTCGTCACGATAGTGATCCCCGAGCGCGGCGCAGCCGGTGCGGCGTCCGCCATGGGAGGTTTTTCCGTTTTCTGGCTTGCCTTTGTTGCCTTCTGGACATTTCTCACCGCGCGCCTGGGCGCGTGGGGGATGTCGCTCTTTTCCATACCGTTCTGGCTCGCCGGTTTCTACCTGGTGCGCAGATCGCTGGGCAGCTTCTTCGGCATGACCGTCCTGCGCTTTGATCCGGCCCGGGGTTTTTCATACGCCCGCAGGTTTCGGAGGGGAAAAAACCTGCTCGT
>PMDT01000283.1:6459-7163 GCA_003154555.1 Spirochaetaceae bacterium | reverse complement strand
GCCCAGCGGAACAGCCGCTGCGGCTGATGGCAGACGGTGCTGATGTCTTTCATGATGATCTCCAGCGGGCACCCTTCGCGGTCGCAGACCGAACGGGTCGCCTGGAGGTCCTGCCTCGCGCGCTCGTCGTCGAAGCTGTTCCCGGCAAGAAGCGCCGGGCTCGGCTTGCGGGAAAAGACGTAGTCGCGGCCGATCCGTTCCGCGCCATTCACCTGGTCGGCCCAGGGGCTCATGGAGACCTTGCGCACATTCGGGATCAGGCGCACTTCGTTCATCTTGCCGTCGAGGGGATCGCAGCACCCGTAGTAGACGAGGCCGAACCGGGCGCAGATGCGGCTGGCATAGTCGACCTCGAACTCCTTGAACATGGACGGGGACACCGTGGAGAACATCTGCGCAAGCCCGAACATCCAGACATCCTTCGTGCGCGGCTTCTCGGGATCCCAACCGGGCGCGGGCAGCTCGTCCGTCCAGGCGCCCGTGCAATGGATGAGGCTCTGCGGCTGGCAGAGCAGCCCCTGCTCCTCCAGCTGGTCGAGCATGGACAGGTACCCGTCGGTCATGCGGCCCACGAGGCGATGCATGAAATCGGGCCGATCCATCAGGGCATACAATGCCCCTTCGACGCCCATCCACATGCTGATGGGATCCCACAGGGAGAGATAGGGGTCCAGCCCCCACGGCCGCACCGAAAGCACACCGTC
>PMDT01000283.1:0-6341 GCA_003154555.1 Spirochaetaceae bacterium | reverse complement strand
ACCACCATGTCCACGGGGAAATGCCTCCACTGGAACAGGGTGCGACGGAGACTTTCTTCATACCGTCGGCACTCCGGATCCGCGCATCCGAGGGAGAGCTCGTCATCGACCGGCATCTCGTTCCAGCACACCTGGTCGATCATGACCATGGGGCGCGCGGGGTCGCGGGCATTGAGCCGGCGCCACAGGCGGCGCGTCTCCTCCTGTGCCGGCCGCGCGGCGATATCCGCCGTTTCCGCGGCCAGCGCGCGAAGTATCTCCTTGTCCCGAGCTCTCATGCGAACAACTCCCCCTGCCTGCCGCGCAGTCTCTCCTGCACGGCGGCGATGACGCTCTCCAGTTGTGCCGCCTCCTTCACGAAATCCACCCGGTCGGCAGGCACGATCAGCACCGGCGCAAGATCGAAGCCGGCGATCCATTCCTCGTAGAGTGTGTTCAGCCCGTCCAGGTAGGCGTCCGTGATCGCCGCCTCGAAGGCCCTGCCACGGTTCGCGATGCGCGCGCGCAGGGTCGGCACGGATGCGCGCAGGTAGACCACGAGGTCCGGCGGTGCAAGGAGCGTCGTGAGGGTGCGGTAGAGAGCGCGGTAGGTTTCCCAGTCCCGCGCGCTGATGGCGCCCTGCACGTGAAGCGCGCGCGCGAAGACCAGCGCATCCTCGTAGAATGAACGGTCCTGGACGACCGGGCGCGGGATGTCCATGAGCGCGCGGTGTGCCTGCGCCCGCCACGTGAGGAAGAAGACCTGGGAGTGAAAGGCCCACCGTTTCATGTCGAGGTAGAAATCCTGCAGGTACGGGTTCTCGGCAACGGGCTCGAAGTAAGGCTCCCAGCCCAGCTGGTCGCACATCATTTTCACGAGCGTGGATTTGCCGGCGCCGATGTTGCCGGCAAGAACGACGTATGTTTTCATGTCCCCCTGGCCCGGTTCATCCTACATGGTTGGCGATGCCCTGCAAAGACGCGGGAGTCCTACTGTGGACAGGGGCATGCGCCGGGCTCGCTCGAGTCGATCAGGGTCCCCCGCCAGCGCCCATGGACAGGGCGCAGGCAAGCAACAGGGCAAGACGGCGCACAGCGTTCATTATTCCCTCCGTCGGCTCCACGGGAGACGATCCCCANNTTTGAATTCGCGCGGCGTGCAGGCCCGTCTCTGATGACGGAGGCTCGCATGAAATCATTGCCCCTTTTCCTCGTCGTCCTGTTTCTGGCAGCGTGCGTCCCGCCGGCTCCCATAGCTCCTCCCTCCGCGAACGCAACGCTTTCCTCGTTTTCATTTGCTTCCCCCGCGGTGAACGGCGAAATCGACCAGGGCGCAGGCACCGTCCATGTGGAAGTCCCCGCGGGTACGGACGTCACCACGCTCGTCGCCGTCTTCACGGCGACCGGGACGGTGGCCGTTGGTGGAGTCGCCCAGGTGAGCGGCGAGACGGCGAATGACTTTTCCTCACCGGTGGAATACCGGGCCAGCGCGACTGACGGCTCTTGCACCTCCTACACGGTGAGCGTGGTGAAAGGCGCGCCGCCCAGCGCGGAGAAGGCGCTCACCTCCTTCGCCATGACACAGCCCGCCGCGGCGGGTGCCGTGGACCAGGAGACGCATGCCATCCACGTGACCATGCCCCACGGCACGGACCTCACGTCCCTCGTTGCTGTCTTTGCCACGACCGGCATACGGGTGACCGTGGACGACACGGAGCAGCAAAGCGGAATCACGGTCAATGATTTCACGGAGGCACGGGCATACGTGGTGTATGCGGCAGACGGGAGCTCGTGCGCCTACACGGTGGTCGTGGACACCGCGCCGGGCACGGACAAGACGCTCACGTCATTCGGTCTCCTCGCTCCCGCCTGCGCGGGGCTCATCGACGAGGAGGCACGCATCATCAGGGTCCGCGCGCCCGATGGGACGGACCTCTCGTCGCTTGTTGCAGTCTTTTCTGCCACCGGCGCGCATGTTTCAGTCCTGGGCCGGGAGCAGACGAGCGGCGTGACCGCAAATGACTTCCGCGCGCCTCTTGACTATGTCGTCACGGCAGAAGACGGAAGCCAGGTTTCCTACACGGTGCGGGTCAGCGCGGGAGTTCCGCTCCTCATCAATGAAATGGATGTCGACCAGGTGGGAACCGACAACGCGGAATACGTCGAGTTGTACGCAGCAGGGGACGTGGACCTTGCGGGAATTGCGCTGGTCCTGATCAACGGCGGGGTGACGCCTGGCGCGGAATACGCGCGCATTGACCTTGGGCACCTGGGGACGCTCGCCGCGGGGGCGTACCTCGTGATCGCCGGTCCAAATGTCGCCGTGCCTGCCAATGCCATGAAGGTCACGCCGGCCGGTTGGGAATCCTCCAACAGGATACAGAACGGCCCGAATGACGCGCTCATGGTGTTCGACACCATCGGGGATCGGATCATCGACACCGTGACGTATGCGGGCGTTCTTCACCGCGCGCTGATCGCGGGACACGCCGCAGAGCTCGATGCAACGGAGGGGAGCGCGGGGGCGCCGGCGGACAGTAACACGCTCGTCGGGTCGATCGGCAGATCGCCCAACGCCACGGATACGGGACGCAATAATGCGGACTTCAAGTTCAACCCTGCGCTGACACCGGGAGGTCCTAATTGACGGAGAGCCCGGCCCTCACGGATCGGGCAGCCTTCCTGTGCCGGTGGTACACCACCTCCAGGGCTACCCCGATTGCCGCGGGGATGATGGTGAGGAGGATGCCGCCCAGTGCGCCGTAACCGACGTCCTCCGCGGTCGTGGACCCCATGAGGCCGAAGATGAGAAGCAGCCAGAACGCCGCGCAGCAGGCAAGCAGCGGCCGCGACACGGCAGGCATCCAGCGGTGGGCTTTGGGGATGCGCCCGACTGCATGCCCGGGCACGGCGGCAGAAGCCAGCGGAGGGGCGGCCACGATGTCCGAAGGCGTGGCGCTGTCCCATCGGGCCAGCGAAAGCCGGCGGCCTCTTCTGAGCGCCATGACGCCGAATGCGGCAAGACCGCCCAGGAGCGGCAGGAGGAGGAGAGCAAGCGCGCTCTCCGACATCGCCAGCATGTCGTAGAGCCCGTGGAATGCCCAGGCAAACAGGAAGCCGCGCCAGACAAGGAGATTGCGCCGCGCCTCAGATGCGGCGAACTTCGCCCTGCCGACGTGGAGGCCGAGCACCACCGCCGTGAGGACGTGCAGCGGTATCGCGGTAAAGGCACGGAGGATGCCGGTGCCGATTCCGTTCTGGGCGACGTAGAAGATGTTTTCGAGCAACGCAAAACCGACAGCGCTCGCGCCCATGTAGACAATGCCGTCGTTTTCCTCGTTGAAGTTCGGGTTCTTCCAGATGAAGAGAAGCACGACGCCGAGCTTGCAGGCTTCCTCGACGGGCTCCGTCACGAGACCTTTTGCCGCCCGTCCGCTATAGTACGCCGCAGCGGGAGGCTCCGGGATGCGGATTCATGTACTGCGTCACGTCGCATTCGAAGGGCCCGGCTCGATCCAGGCCTGGGCAGAATCACGCGGGGCGCAGCTCGCCACCGCGTGTCTCTACGAGCGGCCCCTGCTTCCTTCTGTCGGTGACTTTGACTGGCTCATCGTGATGGGCGGGCCGATGAGCGTGAATGACGACCATGCCTATGCATGGCTCGCGCCCGAGAAAAAGCTCATCGCGGACGCGGTCGCTGCCGGAAGGGTCGTGCTGGGGATCTGCCTCGGCGCGCAGCTGGTTGCCGGCGCCCTGGGCGCACGCGTGTATGCCCATCGCCAGAAGGAGATCGGCTGGTTTCCGCTGGAAGCCCCGCCGCGCGCGCGCGCCTCGGCGACGGGTGTCGCGGCTGCAGTCCTGCGCGCCGTGCCGGATGGAGCGGCGGCATTCCAGTGGCACGGTGATACATTCGATCTCCCGCCGGGGGCCGCGCACCTGCTCAGGACCGCCGCGTGCGAACACCAGGCATTCACCTTTGGCGACCATGTCGTCGGGCTGCAGTTCCACCTTGAAATGACGCACCCAGGGGCGGCGGCTCTCGTTGAAAACTGCGGCGAGGAGATCAAGGCAGGGCCGACGATTCAGACAGTCGCGGAAATGCTCGCCGATTCCGGGCGCTTTTCGGCCGGCAATCTTATGATGGGAGAAATACTGGATTCCCTGCCGCGCGTGTGAGTCGTCAGGCCGTCCCGAGCTGCCTGCCGAGACTCCGTGCTGAATCCAGGAGCGCGGGGTTTTTCTGCACGTCGCCGATCTCCATCGCCGAGCCATAGACCCAACCGGCAATGGGCGCCTCCAGGAATCGGAATATCGATTCGAAGGTGTGGATCGCATTGATGCAGCCCGAGGTGTACGGATCCGTGTCGCCATAGGAGAGCACGATGCCGACAGGCTTGTCCTTGAAGGGCTCCTTCGCGATGTTCCAGAGCGCGTACCACCGGTCGATGAATGTCTTCATCCCGCCGCTGAATGTAAACCAGTAGATGGGGCTCGCGAGCACGATCGCCTCGGCGGCGAGCAGCTTCGGATAGAGGCCCTGCATATCGTCCTTGATCACGCAGGCGTGCGTCGCGCGGCAGGTATCGCATCCGCGGCACGGGCGGATGTCCAGGCGATGCAGGGAGACGCTTTCCGTCGTCGCCCCGACTTCCCCCGCCCCGTCCATTACCCGGTTGGCAAGCACGGAGCTGTTGCCCTTCTCGCGTGGGCTCGCCTTGATCACCAGGACGCGTCTGCTCATGATGCCACCTCCCGACTTTTCCCCTTCATCCTGAACCTCACCGGTTCGTAGGAACGGCATTTCTTCTCGATGAACCGAATCGAAAAACGGGAGAATCGCTGCAGCCCGTCCTCCCGCGGTATCTCGGGGTCACCATCGCCGATGAGGGGCGCCGCGTAACGGATGAAATCGTCCGTGACGTCGAGACCGTTCGCGCTGATCCAGGACGGCGGCATGAGGCGCGATGAGTTGGCGACGATCTCCAGACCGACCTTGTCGTAGCGGGCCGCATAGACCGGGTCGGGCGCGCGGAGTATCGTCGCCATCCACCCCGTGCCTTCCTCCCGCGCAATGCGCACGGCGTGCCGCGCCACCGCGCGCGCCTCGGCGATGTCCACCTTCGACGCGGCCGTGGAGACCGAGCGCTGGATGACGCCCGGCACCTGGCCTGTCGCCTGCCCGCGGACCGCGAGCCCCTTGTCGTTGAGGTAATTCACCACTTCCTGCGCCGCGGTCGTGCGGCTGGCGCCGTACTCGACGTGGCCGAACCCGTCGTGGCGCTCGCCGACGCCGCCCACGTCGAAGCCCTCGTTCACCACGACGATGCACCGGCCGCTGCGGCGCAGCTCCGCGTTCACGTGCTCGTGAAGGCTTGCCAGGGTATGCGGCGTCTCCGCCATGTAGAGCTGCAGGGGCATCTCGCGCTTCGGGTCGCCCAGACGCGCCGCCGCGGTGATGAAGCCGGACTTCCGTCCCATCGCCTGGAGGACCGCAACCGGCTCTGACACGCACATGCCGCGATTCTCCTCGTTGACATTCTGGATCAGCGTGGCCCAGTAGCGCGCGGCGCTCCCGTAGCCGGGCGTGTGATCGATGAGGGTGAACGCCTGGTCGCCGATGTCGTTGTCGATGGTCTTCGGCACGCCGGTGACGACGAGATCCACGCCGCGCTCCTTCGCGAGCTTCGATACCTTGGCGGCCGTGTCCATCGAATCATTGCCGCCGATGTAGAAGAAGTACCCGACATCGTGCGCCTTGATCACCTCCACGATACGCTCGAAATCCTCTTCCTGTCCTTCGGTGAGCTTGTAGCGGCACGTGCCGATGGCGCCCGCGGCAGGGGTCGTTGCCAGGAGCTCGATCTCCCTCCGCGGCTGCCGCGCCATGTCGACCAGCTCCTCCGTGAGAACGCCCTCGATGCCGTGCCACGCCGCGTAGATCGCCCCGATGCTCTGCGGGTACGCGAGGCAGCCTTCGATGACCCCCTGGAGGGAAGAGTTGATGACAGGAGACGGACCGCCGGATTGCGCCACCAGTGCGTTTCGCTTCATGCCCTGTTATAGCATGGCGAGGGCGGGAGCTTCAGTCTTGAACGGGGGAACGCCCGGTGTGCGACGACTTCACGGATCCCAGGAGCCCCGCGACAAACTGCCGCTGCATGGTGCCGCTGGTGGACGTCACGGCGATTTTGCCTGTGATATCATGCCGCATGGGCAACGATTGGGAAAATCACGAGCTTCTTCAAACGGGCAGGCTGCCGGCGCGCGCATGGTTTGTGCACCATCCCGATGCCTTTTCCGCGCGCGCCGCGCAGGATGCGTCCGCGTGGCGGCTCTGTCTCGACGGACGGTGGAGGTTCCAC
>PMDT01000142.1 GCA_003154555.1 Spirochaetaceae bacterium | reverse complement strand
TGTAGTTGCCGGTGTAGACGGACACCCGCGTCATGTAGATTTCCGCGACGGAGCTCACGACCACGTCGAGGAAATAGCGGTCGTGGGACACCAGGAGAAGACCGCCCGGGTACCCCGCGAGGAACTGCTCCAGCCACGTGCGGGCTTCGATGTCGAGGTAGTTCGTCGGCTCGTCGAGGAGGAGGATGTCGGGCGACTCGAGGATGGAACGGGCGAGGGCGATGCGCATCTGCCAGCCCGCGGAAAACGCGGTGCACGGCTTTGAAAAATCCGCCCGCGAAAAGCCGAGGCCTGCAAGGACGCGGTCCATGGCCTCTTCTCGCGCGTAGAAGCCGCTGGCGTCCAGCCGCTCCTGGAGGGCGCTGTGTTTCGCGAGCAAGCCTGCCTCTTCCGATGAGCCGGGGGACAGGGCGCCCAGACTGTCCTCAACGTGCGAGAGCTCCTCCACGATGGCGCGCCCCCGGCCAAAGGCTTTTTCCGCCTCCTCCCGCAGCGTGCAGCCGGCCGGAACCACGCCCGATTGCGGCACGTAGCTCACACGCGTGTCCTTCTCCGCAACGACCACGCCGGTGTCGGGCAGGGATTGGCCGGCCATGATCCTCATGAGCGTGGTCTTGCCGCTGCCATTGGGCCCGACGAGCGCCGTGCGGGAGCCCGTGGCAATCGTGAGGTTCACGGCGTCAAGGAGCCGCCGTGCCCCGAAGGCGACGGTGACACCGGAAAGGCTCGCGAGTGACATCGGCCGTCAGGGAGACTGGCTGAAGAAGATCACGACGGGCGACGAGCCGGGATGCGCGACGGTGAGGTCCTGCACGCTGTCCTTTGCAAGGGTCGTGAAGCGCAGGCCGCCACCGGCCGCCTTGTAAAGGAAGCTCACGCCGCTCTTCGTCGCATCGTCGAAATTGAAGGTGAGCGCCCCGTCGTAGTCGGAGGCGATCTGCTTGCCGAGCTTGAGCGTGAAATCCACGCTGCCCTTTCCCTTCACGCCGGGCTCGATGAAAGCGGGCACCAGCGCCGCATATCCCGACCAGGTGAATCGCATGTCAGGCTGGAGAAGGATCGTGCCATAGGCATTGCTCGTGAGGGTGGCCCCCGCCTTTGTGAGGGAGGCATAGATGTCCGCGCGGCGCTGCTGCTCGTTTGCCACGATCTGGGCGATATCGTCCTTCATGGAAACATACAGGTCGGTCTTCGGCTGGTCCTTAAGGCGCCACGTGACGTTGATGCGCTGGTCGTCCAGCACGTCGATGCGCAGGTCGGTGCCGGTGAAGAGGTAGGAGGCGGCACCCACTTTTTGCGGCTCGCCGGTATAGTGGAACTCGAACGTGGAGAGCGGCAGCACGAGCTTCATGACCCTGTCGGCGGGGCTGGGGAAGAGGCCGACGTCCTCCCGCAGCATCGTGAGATCGATGGCGCCGCTTCCGATCATGTCGAGAAACCAGCCGGGCCGCCACGTGGTGCCCATGATCCGCGCAAGGGTCTCATCCTGGCTCAGGATCGCGTTCATCTGCGGCGTGGGGTCACCGGTGGCGGAGAATGTCTTCAGGAAATGCCCGAAGCACCAGCCGGTGAATCCGTCGTCGGTGCTCACCTCGTACCAGTAGTCCGTGTACGGCTTCACCGTCGCCTGCTCCGCGGACCTGCTGATCACTTTCACAAGCTGCCGGTACTGGAGCTTGTAGATGCTCTTGCCCTCCGGCGCTGCTGCATCGCGTATGGGCAGCGGCGGGCTGTCCTCTTTCACCACGACCGCCCATGAGCCCCTGTCCGCGGCGTAGAGGGACGCGAACGCGGTGGCCTCACCCCGGCTCTTGAAGATCCGGATCCTCCCCGCGGGGTATTCACGAGGCTTCGCCTCGCCGGCAACGGAGATAAGGAGCGAAGAGCCGATTGCGGACGCCTGCCTCACCGCGACCACGGCCCCTGTCTGCGGCGGTCCGGCAAGCTCCCCCCAGAGAACGACGCCATAGCCGACCGCGCGGCCGCCGCAGGAGCCAAGGAGCAATGCGCCGGACAGCAGGAGCGAGCCGACGAGGATCTTGCGCAGCATGGTGGCAATACTGTTGCGGCGGGACGATTTTTGCAAGTGGCGTCGCCGCNNCGCCCTTACTTGCCCCGGGAGGGAAAAAACCGTATACAGCACGAAGGAGGAAGCCGATGGATGCCCTGCAGGACCTGCGCGCGCGTTTGATGGAAAAAAGGTCTCAGATGATCGAGCTCCAGAAAGACCTTACGGCGGTTCCCGCGCTCGCCCCGCAGAGCGGCGGCACGGGCGAATGGGAGAAGGCGGCTGTCCTTTCGAAATGGCTCGCGCGCCTGGGCCTGGGGCCTGTCGCGACCCACGCGGCCCCCGACGACCGGGTTCCCCGCGGGGACAGGCCCAACCTCGTCGTGACCATCCCCGGGCGGAGGAAGGACGCCAATTTCTGGATCATGTCGCACCTCGACATCGTCCCGCCCGGGGAAGCGTCGATGTGGGAATCGGACCCCTACACCCTCGTCGTCAAGGGCGACCGGCTCATCGGCAGGGGCGTGGAAGACAACCAGCAGGGCCTCGTCTCCTCGGTGTTCGCGGCGGTCTGCCTCAAGGAGGCGGGGCTCACGCCCGATCGGACGGTCCGGCTGCTTTTCGTCGCCGACGAGGAAACCGGCTCGGAGAAGGGCGTGCAGTACCTGGTCGCGGAGACCGATCTCTTCGGTCCGCACGATGTCGCACTGGTTCCTGACGGCGGATCGGCGGACGGGACGGAGATCGAGATCGCGGAGAAGAGCATCCTGTGGCTGAAGTTCCGCATCAAGGGCAGGCAGTGCCACGCCTCCACCCCGCAGAAAGGCATCAATGCCTTCGAAGCCGGGTCGCACCTCGTCACGCGCCTTGGCGTGCTGCGGGAGCGCTACGCGTCACACGATGCGCTCTTCGACCCGCCCGTTTCCACGTTCACCCCGACAAAAAAGGAAGCGAATGTCCCCAATGTCAACACGCTCCCCGGAGAAGACGTCTTCTATCTCGACTGCCGCGTGCTGCCGCGGGAAAATCTCGATGATGTCATGAAGACGATTCGCGGGATCTGCGACCAGGTGCAGACCGATTTCGGGGTCTCCATCGACATCCACGAGGTGCAGCGGGCTTCCTCCCCCCCGACCCCCGCCGATGCGCCGCTCATTGCCACGCTCAAGAGCGCCATCAAGGGAGTCTACGGCGTGGAAGGAAAGACTATCGGCATCGGCGGCGGCACCGTCGGCGCATTCCTGCGCAAGGAAGGGATCCCCACCGTGGTCTGGGGCAGGATCGCCGAGTCCGCGCACCAGCCCAACGAATACTGCCTCGTCGACAATCTCATCGGGGACGCGCTCGTCATGGCCGTCATGATGCTGGCGCCATAGGGCGGCTCTTGCGCGACATTTTTCCGCCCGTTACTTCAGGCTCTCGTAGACGATGCAGATCCTGCCCTGCTGGAGAAGGGCGATATTCTCCGGCAGCGCCAGGAGCTGGTGCGCGCCGTCCGTGGAGATGATGATGTCCGTGCTCGCGTCTCCGCGAACGCCGCGTGCGGCAAGGCGCAGGGGAAGCGCGCCGACGCGCAGGTCAAAGGCCGGGTCGTCGATATCTTCGGAATAGCCCACCTCGCCCCAGCGGGAAAGCGCGTCGGGATTGCACATCGACTTGTCCAGCACGAGGTCCATCTGCTCGTCCCAGATCCGGGGGAAAAGCGCCGGCCGGGCGGCGAGCATGTGGCTCGTGCCGGCTTCGGGAAGCATGCCTTTTGCGAAGATGAGGAGGCCGGTATATTTGCGCGTTGTCACGTCCCCCAGCCAGCGGCGGATGGGAGTGGCGACCGCCGGCAGGAGCGGGACGGCGACCCCGTGGGCCCCGAAGAACGGCAGGGCGTAGCGGGCGACGAGCACTGTCAGGTCGGCCGTGAGAAAGAGCTCCGACGGCCGGAGGCCCATCGCGGTGTCGTTCACCCGTGCAAAAAGCCCCGGGTCGGCAGAGAGCATATCCGCGTAGACGTGGGTGGAATCGACACGGACCGGCGAGACGACGCGGGTGAGCAGGTCCGGCATGCGCGCGTCAAGGAAAGCCTCCGCGTCCCCCTTTGCGCGGACCATGGAGGCCACACCGGGGTCCAGGGTCCGTCGCGCTTCCACCGTGATGCTTGCGGCGACCCAGTCGATACTGCTGGTGACCGTGAAACCAGGCTCGTCGATGAGCGGGGCCGCCCATACCGCCACGGGCAGCGCGAGGCCCACGGCGACACAGACGGCGGGCAGAATTTTTTTCATTGTGTGCTCCGTACGGGAAGGACAGGTATCAGAAGCTGGGCGCCGATCTTCAGGAACCGGGGATCGACGTGAGGATTGAACTCAGAGATCACCTCCACGCTCACGCCGTAGCGGAGCGACATCGCGAAAAGCGTGTCGCCCCTGGCGACCACGTGGATGCGGAACTCCAGGAGCGGCATGGACGCGTTGGCGAGCACCTGTTCGACGGCATCGGCGTCGGCGGCAGGCACTTTCAGGGCATAGGCATACGATGAGGGCGGCGTGACGAGGAAGTTCAGCGCGGGGTTTGCCGTCACGAGATCCGCCACGGGAATGCCGGCGGCGCGCGAAAGAATACGCAGATCCACGCACCTGTCCAGCGTCACCGTGCGGGGCTCCGGCGGCGGGGGATCCCACCCCACGACAAGACCGTAGCGCCCGGGGTGACTGAAGATCATGCTGAGGGCGAGGAACGCGGGCACGAATGCTGCTGTCTCCCGTGGGAGCATGCCTTTCCTCCTGAGGCCCCAGTAGTCGTCGCCGGGGCTGTGCCGCCGGATCCCCGCGAGCTTCCCGATGCCGCAATTGTAGGCGGCAAGCGCGAGGTACCAGTCGCCGAAGTACGCGCGGTTCTCCGTGAGCTTCGAAAGGGACGCCTCCGTTGCCCTGGCCGGGTCCCTCCGCTCGTCGAGCCAGAGATCCATGCGCAGCCCGTATGGCGAAGCGGTGTTGCGCATGAGCTGCCAGAGACCCGTCGCCCCCTGCGGAGAGACGGCGCGCGCCTGGAAACCCGACTCCACTGCGGGCAGGAACTCGAGCTCGCGGGGAAGCCCCCGGGCGGCCAGCGCCGCGGTGATCATGGGCCTGTAGCGCGCACTGGAATCCAGGACCGCCTGCAGCCAGGCCTTCTGGCTGGCAAGATACCCCTGCACGAAGCTTCCAATGACATCTTCGTCAGGTATCGGGATGGAGTACACCTCCGTTCCCTCGTGGCCCTGGAGAGGAGGAAGGGGCTCGTCGGGCACCGCAACGCGCACGGGGACGTCCTCCCCCCGCAGTGTTGGGGCGAGTGCCACAAGCGCGACAAGCGCCGCTAGAGCTTTTCGCCGAAGTAGATGCCGGCCCATTCCCACTGACCGTTCACGTCCGGATTGGCCGGAAAATCCACCTGGCGGAAGTACAGGTACCAGGTGGAGGGCCGGAAGTTCCAACCCGTCGTGCGGAGGGTCGCCTCGCGCCCGTTGGCCGCGACGTCGAGCTGACTGTCGATGGAGACGTTGGAGATGGGCAGGTAGTTGACGATGTTGTAGTTCACCGTTTCATCCACGATGACCTGCGTCTGGTCCCACGGCTCCTGGAAGAAGTTCACGGCGGCCTGGTACTTGCGGAGCTTGGCGATGTTCTTCGTGACGATGGCATCCCGCACCGCGACGACCAGGTCGTCGAGGTCGGGCAGCAACCAGCTCTTGATCTCGAAGTTGTAGAAATTGACCTTCTCGGAGGCTTCCCGAAGCTTCAGGGTGTCGGCGGAAATGTCAGCGTCGAGCGAGCCGACGTATTTCTGATACGCCTGGATCGACTGCTCCCACTCCCCCACCTCCTCGTAGCTCTTGGCCATGTAGTACCAGTTGATACCGGGGCTCTGGTCGGGGAATCGTGAGAAGAGCTCCTTGTAGTCGCTGATCTTCGCCTCGGGGTCGGTCTCCAGGGTGAGGAGCTCCTGGAGGCATTGAAGATGAATGGATGTGCCCTTCACCAGGAGATCGCCATAGTTGGAGAGAATCCTGCGATAGTAATGCACCGCGATGGGTCCCGCGCGCATGTCCCGATAGGCATCGGCGACCAGCAGCAGGTAGTAGCTATTGAAGATGTCCGCGGGGTTTTTCTCCACGTGGGATGTCAGGAACAGGATTTCCCTGTCGATAAGCCCCTCGTTGGACAGCCCCGCGGCGATCTGGGTGATGA
>PMDT01000078.1 GCA_003154555.1 Spirochaetaceae bacterium | reverse complement strand
ATTGGTGGACGAGCAGGTCCTGGAAACCGGTAACCTCGGCCACGGCCGTGTCCATGATCCACTCCAGCAGGTCGAGGCAGTGCGTGCCCATGTCAACCAGCGACCCGCCGTGGCTCACTGCCGCGTCCTGGCGCCAGGCGCCGGGGATCGGAGGATACCAGCAGGTAAGCTGCGCGCGGCCCATGACCGGCTTCCCCAGCCTGCCTGCCTGCACCAGCTCCCGCGCCTTGAGGTTGTACACGTTGTTCCTCATGCAGAAGCCGAGCATGAACCTGACCTTCGCCTTCGCAACGGCGCGGGCCATCTCATTTGCTTCTCGCGAGGATACCGCCATTGGCTTTTCGCAGAGAATGTGCTTTCCCGCGGCAGCGACCTTGATGACTTGCCGGCAATGCACGTTCTGCGGCGTCGCGATATAGACGACGTCCAGGTCCTGCGCGAGCAACTCTTCTTCAGTCGTGCAGAAGTGAGGGATGCCGAACTTCGCGGCGACGTCCCTGGCCCTTTCGGCGGACACGTCCATCACGGAAACCAGTCTCGCGCCGGAAACCATTCGCTTGAATTCGGGGATTGTCCTGCGCGCCGCAATGCCGCCGCAACCGATCACGCCCCAACGGATAGCCATGGCGACCTCCCTGCTGTGCGGTCAAGAAAAGGAAAGAGGTGTAGATCAATGTATTTGTAACTCTTCTAATAAGTGCTGTCAATAGTTTTAGCGAGCATACAAAATCGCGGCCAGCCGCACCGTGCGGCGCTACATGATGGCAACAACGCGACAGGGCACTGTGCAGACCCCGACCACCGCGAGCGGCAGGGCCATGAGCGTGAACCCATCGACAGGCAGGAGGTCCAGGTTCGTGATGTTCGCGATGATAGGAATGCCGGCGTCGAAGAGCTCCACGAAAAAACCGGTTGGCGATTCGAAGCCGCTGTCGTATCCAGGCGTGTCGCTGCCCATGAAGGCGACGCCGGCCTCCCTCATCCAGGCTGCGGCGTCTCGCGAAAAGTAGGAATGAACGCCGAGCTCCCGGGAGGCTGCATGCACGAGCAGGCCGCAGCCGGGAAGCGCGTTCCGTACGGAAGGTGGGACGCACGTGTCGAGCTCCGCGGCCGTGATGCATCGGCCCGCTGCGCGTGGCGTCAGGCACACGCCTGGGGCCACGAGCCTGTCGATGGGGAATGTATCGGTGTCTTTGCCGTTTCGAAAGATGTGCGACGAGGTTTCGAAGTATGTGCCCGTGTGGGAAGGGATCGCAAGATCGTAGGCGTAGCACGCCCGTCCGAGATAGGAAGGCGGGTCAGGCCGGAGGCTCGCCCGAACCCCCTCCATCCCGTCACGCAGCGCTTTGCTCAGGTCCACGACACGTGCAATCATACCGGCCTCCCAAGAGCGTGCAGGAGCGCCCTGAATCGCAAGACGCTGTCGGCGAAAGACACGGGGCTCGGCGACTCGAGCACGAGCAATCCTGCATAGCGCGACGCGCGGAACATGGAGACGAGCTCTGCCACCTCCGCAAGCCCTTCGCCGAGCATCGTGCGTTCCCCCGAGGGGAAACCGTCGGACAGGTAGAGGAGCGACGTATGCAGCCTCACCCGCGTCCGCGAGTAGGTCGTGAGAAAAGGATTCTCTCCCGCGGCAAGGAAACCGAGAGGATCGAAAGCAAGCGCCACGGAGCGGCCGGCGAGTGCGGGGTCCTGGAGGAGACGGACCGCCTCGGCGCCCCCGATTCCCGTATTCTGGTAGAGGACGCGGACCCCGAGGTCCGCCGCGGCTGCAGCGCTGTCGACCGCAACAGTCGACGGGACGATGAGAGTGTCTGTCCCTGCTTCGCGCGCAAGGAACGCCGCTTTCCCGGCAGTGTCCGGCTCAAGACCGGGCAACCTGATGCCGGCAACAGCGATGCCGGCGAGAGCGAGCCCCTGGATGTACCACTTCCGCCATGGCTCCTCGATGGACGGCCAGGGAACGTCGCCCACGAAGGAAAGCAGGATGTCGCGAATGCCCGCCGCGGCAAGAGCCCGGATGGCGGCCTCCATCGTGCAGCCCGCCGTGCCGCTATCCGCTGCCAGCGTGAAGGCCTCCTGCTCTCTCTCGGCCGCGTGGACGGCCGCCCTCTGCCAGATCCCATCCGGGAGGTTGGGGTTAGCCGTGAGAAAAAGCCCCGGCTCTGCGCGCAGCCTGATGAGCAGCGCGTCGAGGAGGGCGCGGCACTCCATTATCTGCGCGACGCACGGACCAATGGCGGTCTTTCGCGTGAGACCGTTCTCCTCCAGCCATGATTGGAGGCCGATGAAGGCCCGATGCGGGCCGGGAAAGAGCGGCCACGTCTTCGTCACCGCCGCCCCCGCGGCATCGCGATAGCTTCCTTCCTGCGGGCGGAGATAGGGAAGGCGTGCCACCTCTTCCGCCGTATGAAGGAACGTGTTGCGATCCTGATCGACGCCCAGCAGGAGGACTTTGCCGTCGATCTGCGCAAGCCGGTGGTACGGCGTGCCTTCGCCGTGAGCAGTGACAGCGTCGACGTGACCTTCGATGAGCCAGGCCGCTTTTCCGCCGATGGCCGCGACGGACGCCAGCGGATGAGGGCTGCGATGCGCGCCGGGCCGCTTCCACAGCGCCGCTGGCACGGCGCCCAGCGAGGTCTCGCTGGTAGCCGGATCGAAGACCGGATCGCTCGATTCAAAGGTTGGCATCATGACGGTGCCCGAAGGCCCCACGACGTCCAGCAGGGCATCGATCACGGCGTGAGGGCCGCCCTCCACGGAGCCGAAGCTTGAGAGCGAGGAGTGCACGATCAGGTGGTCGCCTGACGCGAGGCCAAGGCGACGGAGACCGGCGGCGATGTCCGCGCGCGTGACAGGGGGGGTGCCGCTCATGTCAACGATGCCTCAACGTGCATGCGGGTTTCAGCGCCTCATCGCCCTGCTGGCCAGCCCCTGCTCCATGATGGAGATCGCCTCCCGCAGCACGATCGCCGATGCGCCCAGGAGGGCGCCGTTGTCCCCCATTGCGCTGAACTCCACCTTCAAGCCTTCCAGATAGGGCTTCATGACTTTCTGCTCGATGGCGATTTTCAGACGTTCGAGGAAGATATCCCCCAGCACGACAACCGCTCCGTCAATGACGATGTGCTTCGGGTTGAACGTGTGGATCAGGTTGGCGATCCCCTCGGCCTGCACGCCGACGAACCAATCGAGCACCGCGCACATCGCGGCATCTCCCTTCTCGGCTGCCGCGCGAATCCGGGCGAGCGTTTCAAGAAGGCCGTTCGATGCTTCGGGTGAGGGGCCCAACGAATCCTTCACTTTTTCCAGGAGCCGGGAAACGTCTCCCACTGCCTCCCAGCACCCCCTCCTGCCGCAGGAGCACCGGGGGCCGCACGGGTCGATAAGGATGTGTCCGAATTGTCCGGCGAAGCCTTGCGCTCCATTCAGGATGCTTCCGTCGGACACGAATCTGCCGCTGACCCCCTGGCCGTGCGATGAGCCGAAAAGGAGATAGAGAACATGCTGGCGATTTTTCTCACCGCCGAATTCCAGCTCGGCCGTCAACTTTGCCAGGGTGTCTTCGACGACGAAAACCGGTATCGGCAGGCGCTGCTGGAGCATCGATCCCAGGGAGACCTCCCGCCAGCCATGCTGGATGTCCAGCCGGATCCTGTTCCCCTCGGGGCCGACGATGCCGTACTGCGAGAGCCCCAGGCCGATGATATGGTCGAGCCCGATTTCCGTGCGCGTCACAAGGTCGCCAAGCGTGTCCGCGACAACGGACGCCAGCGCAAGCGGCTCGATGTTCTCTGCCTGCAGGGTGGACATCCGGATGATGCTTCCGTCCAGCCTGAACAGGGCAACCCTGATGGTACGGGCGTTCAGCTCGGCTCCGCAGACGCAGATGTCACGGAGATTGAGCGAGTAGGCGACGGGCTTTCTCCCGCCAGTCGAGGCCGTTATCCCGGTGGCGAGGACAAGATTCACGTCCATCAGGTCCTTCAGCACCGAGTTCACGGTGGACAGGGAAAGGCCCGTTCGTGCAGATAACTGCGACACCGTGATGGGCATGTTGCCGCGGATGACCGTGAACAGGGCGTTCCTGTTGATGCTCCTGATGAGGCGTGTATCCGCTCCGTCCACACCCCGGGAGAATCTCCCGCTCATGAAATTCTCTGGAAGTTCCATCTATATTTTCGCAAGAGTGTCAAGGGAAGTAGCTCCTGTCAAGTCTTCGTTCATCAGGTTCAGCTTGGCGATTTCATTTAGTCTTCTTATAAGAGTAATAAAAAGATTGACGGGCGATAAGTGAGCTGCTATGATAAGCAAAACGGGACGCTGCTGGATCTTGTCTGATCGCCGGCATCCCCCCTGGAAATGGCTTGTCCGATTTTATTTCGATTTCAAGCAAGGAGGCCTGGGATGGCGAATTATCTGAAAGATAACGTCGGAGGGATCACCGGCGGATATGCTTTGGCAGACGGCGTGAAAGTGAAGGTCCCTTACAGCTTCATGGGATCCATCTACGATGAAGAAGAAAAGGAAGCACTGATCCATGTGCTCAAGCAGGACTCCCTCACGGCCGGGCCGCAGGTTTCTTCTTTCCAGAAGGAGTTCGCCCAGCACCTGGGAGTAAAACACGCCCTGGCGACCACGAGCTGCACAACGGCGATGCACGTGGTCGCGCAGGCATTCGGCATCGGCGCGGGTGACGAGGTCATCGTGACACCCAACACTTTTATTGCGACCTCCCTCGCCGTGATCAAGGAAGGCGGCATCCCGGTCTACGCCGATATCGACCCCCGGACATACAACATCGACCCGAAGGAAGTTGCCCGAAAAGTCACGCGCAGGACCAAGGCCATTTTTGTCGTGCACTTTGGCGGGCAGATGTGCGACATGGACGCCATCATGGAGATCGCGCGGGCCCACAAGCTCCTCGTCATGGAGGACTGCGCCCATGCCCACGGCGCCATGTACAAGGGCAGACGCGCCGGAACCATCGGAGATGCCGGATGCTTCAGCTTTCACTCTCTCAAGAATATGACCATGGGAGAGGGGGGAATGATCAGCACCAACAGGGACGATCTTGTCCCCAAGATGGAGCTGCTGCGCAACATGAACATCAAGAGCTGGGAGAATCAAAAATACTACTGGCTGCCCTCCCATTTCGACGTCGTCGATGTGGACGGCAAGTGGGGCATCAACTACCGCATGAACGAGTTCCAGGCTGCCTTGGGCCGAACGCAGCTGCGCAAGCTCCCGAGCCTCATCGAAAAGCGCCGTGAGATCGGCCACGCCATCGATGCCGGGATACGGGGCATCAAGGGAATCACGGGCACCTACGAGGACCCTGACTGCTTCCACGCCTACCACCTGTACACGCTCTGCGTTGAGCCCGAGGAGCTGGGCGCGAGCCGCGACGAGTTCCTGCGCTGCCTGTACTTCGAAGAGGGGGTGCAGGGCATCCTCCACTACCAGCCGACATATGACTTCACGGGCGTGAAGAAATATCTGAAGGCCGCAAAGCACGGAGGGCAGTTCTGCCCGATCGCGGACAAGTTCTTCTATAAAAGGGAGATGAACCTGCCTATGCATCCCCGCCTCGGCCATGAGGACGTGGACGCCATCGTCAAGGGAATCACAAACGCCGCCAGGAAGGTCCGGGATTCGGGCAAGTAACGGTGCGCGCCGCGAGCATCAATGTCGGGCTCCTCGGTGCGGGATTCATGGGTTCCACCCATGCCTCAGCGTATGCCCGGATCGACAGTGCCCGCCTTGTTGCCGTGGCGGATGCCAATCGGGACCTTGCCGCGAAGCTGGCGCATGAGCATCACGCGAGGACGTGCGACGGCATCGAAGCGCTGCTGGACGATCCGGAGGTCCAGGCCGTTGACGTCTGCCTGCCCACGTTCCTGCACGAGCGCTGCGTCGTGAGCGCCGCCCGGCATGGCAAGCACATCCTCTGCGAAAAGCCCATAGCCCTCACGATCGAAGAGGCGGACCGCATGATCGCCGCCACGGAGCAGGCCGGTGTGATTGCCATGATCGGCCAGGTGATCCGCTTCTGGCCGGAGTATGTCGCGATGCGCGAGCTCCTGCAGAGCGGAGCGTTGGGCGACGTGCAGGCCGTCAAGGCGGCACGCCTTTCGGCGCCCCCGGCGTGGGGCGCGTGGTTCAAGGATCCTTCCTTGAGCGGAGGCGCCCTGATCGATCTGCACGTCCACGATCTGGATTTCATCTATTCGCTGTGCGGCATGCCGGACCGTGTCTTCGCAACGGGGCTGCAGAGCGCGACGGGCGCGTGGGACCAGGTGACGTCGGTTCTGGAATACGAGACGGTTCGCGCGGTGGCCGAGGGCAGCTTCCTGTTGCCCGATTGCTATCCGTTCCAGATGCAGTTCCGACTCCAGGGCTCGAAAGGGACGGTCGAGTACCGGTTCCGCGTGGCCGGGCAGGTGGGCGAGCGCGACGAGGCCGAGACGGAGCTCGTGCTGTATCGGCCGGGCGCGGCGCCCGAACCCGTTGCCGCGGCGAAAAAGGATGCCTACCAGGCGGAAATCGAGTTCTGGGTCGATTGCCTGCTCACACACCACCAGCCCGCGCAAGCCACCCTGCGCCAGGCACGGGACGTCCTCGGCATCGCCATGGCGGCTCGTCGCTCGCTGGAGACAGGTGAGATCGTCGCACTGCACCGCGCGGCGGGTGACAGCGACATGAAGCCATGAAAAGGAGGTGATGAGGGGACACCGGAATGGGATCGTCGTCTTTGAAGGTTCCCGGCAGAGCCGGGGCCATGAAATCGCTATGAAAAGAGAGGAGACAGGAGATGCGTCAAAGAATCGTGAGGGCTGCCGTCGTTGGCATGGTGTTTCTGCTCGTGGGCCTTTTGCCTGTCTGCGGGCAGGGCAAGGCAATCAAGGGCGGACCCCTGGAAGTGGGCGTCCTGTGGGAAGAGGGGTCGCCGTGGTACGACCTGGTCAAGGGAATCGGGGACCAGATGGCGAAAGATTACCCCGGCACGCAGGTGACCTACACGTTCAACAACACCGCCGCCCGGCCCGCAATCGAGACCCGCATGAAGGCCGGCAACCCGCTGGACATCGACTTCATCTTCGATGGCATGGACGCCAACACGTACAGCTGGATCGACCAGGGGTACTTATTGGACCTCACTGCTGCCATGAATCAGAAGCGTGCCGACGGAACCACGTGGAAATCC
>PMDT01000302.1 GCA_003154555.1 Spirochaetaceae bacterium | reverse complement strand
GACAAGATGGGGAAGCTGTTCAAAAGGCAAGACCGTCAGCTTGAACCTGAAACTGCTTTTCATCCCGCGGGATTTGGCTCAGCACGTGCTGATCCATGAGCTCTGCCACACCGTTCATCTGAATCATTCAAAAAAGTTCTGGGCTCTGCTCACGCATCACGAACCTGATTGCAGGAACAAGGAAAAGGAACTCCGATCCGCCATGTCCTTCGTTCCCGCCTGGATCGACGTGAAGAAGGAGCGGGGTGGGAANNGCGACTGCGCGAGGCCACGACCTGTAACAAGGCCCCCTAATTCCCCGTGATCCAGCCCTTCAAGGCAGAAAGTGCTTCCGGGGCGAAGGTTTCGGTGAGCTTTCCGTATTCGTCGGGCAGGCCTGTTTCCGCGTGCTGGAAAAGGTGATTGAGCCCTTCAAGCTTCACAAGCTTGTAGCGCGTGTTGCCCGCTGCTTTCAGCGCCGTCTCGATTGCGGAAAGATCGAGATCTGCCGGAACCTGGAGATCCCGGGAGCCGTTCAAGGCGAGCACCGGAACACTGACCCTGGACAGATACGCGGCGGGGTCAATGGCAAGGAACGTCCTCAACCACGGTGTGAACAAGGGCGTCAGGACCCTTGCGGCATTCGCCTTGGCATCGTTCTTCTCTTTTTCAGAGAGCGAAGTGTCGGCGTCCAGGGCGTCCAGGTATGCCTGCTTCGCCTCGGCCATCAGCGCGTCTGCGTTGCCCGGCTTCAAGGCGATGGCGTAGAGCTTCCGATTCAACTGCGCAGATTGCGTAACGCTCTTTTCGTCGACCCCCGATGCCCGCGCCACGGCGCTTCCCTGCGCCTCGAGCAGCTTGTCACCGCGAAGGCCCGGCCCGGCAAGAAGCACGATAAAGGCGACCGCGGGGTTCCGCGCCGCGACGATCGGCGCAATGATGCCCCCCTCGCTGTGACCGGCGATGCCGACGCGCTTCGCGTCGACCTCCTTCCGCGCTGCAAGGAATGTGAATGCCGATTCGGCGTCGTCTGCAAAGTCGAATGTCGTCGCCGTCGCGAAATCACCTTTCGACGCCGCGGTCCCCCGGTCGTCATAGCGCAGCACGGCGATGCCGTTCCTGCTCAGGTAGTCCGCGATCACCAGGAAGGGCTTGTGTCCCATGAGCTCTTCGTTGCGGTTCTGCGGCCCGGACCCTGTCACCAGCACAACGGCGGGGAAAGGCCCTGCCCCCGGGGGAATGGTAAGAGTGCCGGCCAGCTCGACGTTCGCCTTCCTGTTGGTGAATGTCACATCGATGCTCGAATAAGGGAACGGCGGCTTCAACTCCTGGGGCCGGTCAAGGACAAAAGCCGCTTCCAGCTTCTTGAGCAGAACGGGAAACCGGGCGCCACCCTGGCTCCAGATCCCGTCGATGCTCTTCCCGTCCGCCGAGATCTTTCCCGTATACGATCCCGCTGCCGTTTTCACCTCCAGCACGATGCTGTCCTTCTGGGCGTCAACCCGGGACACCGGCACCCCTTTGACTCCCTGGTCGGGGCTGTCCATCGTGGCGGAAAGAACGCCGTTTGAGGCGCTAATGGTGAAGGCGATCCTCAAAGTAACGGCGCCTGCCTTCAGATCTCCCATCCAGGAGCCCACGAAAGCGTCTGGAGACGCCGACTGTGCGGAAACACCCGCTGCCCCGGTCAGAACCGCCAGGATCGCCGTTGCCATGAAACGATAAGAGCTCACGTGTCACCTCCGTGCGTGGACTCCGGTTCACCGCCGCCGGTTTTCTCCGCGCGCCACGCAAAGTACGAATACGCGTACGCGTAAAGCACGCTGGCGATCGCGGTTCCCAGAAGGACGTAGTAGGTCCATGTATTCATAAGTAGATCGGTGAGGATCACGAGAATCCCCGCGATCACAAAGGCCCATCCACACTGGCGGTGCGTCTTCGTCCACACGCGCGGACTCGAAAGCGTCCATGGCGTGCGCACGCCGATGAACCAGTTGGGCCTGATTTTGCCCATGTAATTGCCCAGGACGACAAAGAGAGCACCGATGGCCAGGGGAAGTATCGCGGTTCCAAGTGCGCTCTGGCCGCGGATGGAGAGCTGGACGATGCCGTAGATGACCCCGAAGAATGCGATGAGCGCCACGCGCAGGACACGATACGTTCCCGCGAACTTCTGGTAGTTGAGCCTTTTCGGATCTATGAGGGGAAGGAGAAGCAGGAGAAGATAGACGGCAAGCGCCGTGCAGGGGAAAAGAAAGAGCCCGACGGCCTTTCCCGAGTAGCCGTCCGCCTGACCTTGCAGGTTCCAATGCGTGGGAATCTGATCCGGCGCCCACGACCAGGCTGTTGCGGCAAGGACGAACATCGCACCCAGAATGGCCCAGGAGGCGATCTCTGTGCGCCAGGAAATTTTCATAGCCTCTTGTCCTTTCTCCGCGCGTCCTTTCGCGGCCGACCCGTGGGGCTGAAGAGCTGCACGAGCGCGCCCAGCGCCTCCTCTGCCACGGACGTATTCAGGCTGTAGAGGATGGTCGTCCCCCGGCGCTCGGAGACGATGAGCCCGGCGCGCTTGAGCACATTGAAATGTCCCGACAGCGTGGAGCGCGCCTGGTCAAAGCGCCGCGCCAGCTCCCCGGCGGACTTGTCCCCTGCACGGAGGGCCCGGAGGATTTCCCGCCGCGTCGGGTCGCTCAGCGCGTGCAGTATCTCGTCCAACACAGCCGTTTATTTCCTTATTTCGCGAATTACCGAAATAGTACTGAACGCGCCGTTCCCCGTCAACTGCCCGCCGCCTGCCGTCCAAACCGCGCCGGCTTTGATCCTGATCCCCGGCCGGCTTCACGCTTCTTTCTGAAGGAACTCTTTCACATGGGCAATCATCGCCCGACTTGCAAGTATCTTCTGGTGCCCCGACCCCTGCGTCAGAAACAGCTCCGTGTCGGGGGCGGCTTCGTGCATCGAGATAATGTCCCTGACGGGGAACTCCTCGTCGGTGCTGTCATGGACAAGAAGAGTCCGCGCGGACACGGCACGAAGGGCGCGCTCCGTCATATAGTCATCGACGCGGAAATCGAAGCCCTTCTCCAGGGTGTCTTTCAACTCGGCAAGCCCGGAGTCGCCTGGCCCGTCATGCCTGCAAAAGCTGTCGAGGATGCTCAGGAGAGTCGGCGGCGTGCTGATGAGCACCAGCTTGCCAACGGTGACGCGCTGCCCCGCAAACGCATGGAGTCCGGCGGTCACAAACGCCGCGCACATGGCTCCGAAGGAATGGCCGATAATGGCATGCAAGGGACCGATTGCCTTCGCAACAGCTGATAGGGCGCGGCAATACTCGAACATGTTGGACGTCGAATGGGCGGGACAACCGGTTGAAGAATGTGCCGGCATGTCCGGCGCCGCCACGGCAAACCCGTCCTTTGCGAGGGCACGCGCCATCAGTGCAAGGTGGCTTGCCCTCGATCCCCAGCCATGGACCAGGAGCACTGTCTTGCCCGTGCCCCAGCGGTACATGGCCAGCTCCCCACCCTCGAACGGGACCTCGCTCTTTGTCGCTTCCGCAAGGACCTTTGCGTCATACTCGGTCAGTGGAAGTGACGGCGGCGTGCAGAACCGACGCAGGAGTTCGTTGTTCACGGCTGAACTGAAACCGGTCTTCTACTTTCCCTGCGCGAACAGCGCCAGGAACTCTTTCTTCAGAAGCAGGTCAAAAAACAGGGACGAGCCGTCCTGCAGCGCGGCCTGCATGATGGGGTTTGAAACGATCCGGTTGAAAAATGTGACGGACCGAAGAGAGTCCGGTTCCACGGTGCCAGAGATGGCGCTAACGGCACCCCTGCGGGTCACCAGCTTTGCGTGCCGCACCTCGGCGACGGCAAAGGAGAGCTCCGTCTTCTCGAAGGAGTGGCGATTTCGCACCAGGCGGGAAAGCCAGTTGTCGCGCTCGAAATCTTCGAACCAGACGACGCTGCCCACCGTGTACAAGAGACCCGGCAGCTCCAGCAGCTCCCCGCGCGACCTGCCCAGGAAGGTGGCGAAGCTCGTGAGGCCGATGGGGCCGCCACGTTTTTCCGCGGTCTCCTTCCAGAAATCCTGGGGTGATTCCTCGTTTTTCCGGCTCCAGAGCTGCATACGTCTCCTACCTTTTTTGCGCCGGGAGGGCCGCGATTTCCGCCATGCGCGAGATGATCGGCAAATGCTGCGTGCACAGTTTTTCGCACTGTCCGCATTCCGTGCAGCGCGCGGCTTCGGAAGGCGGCACGCTCCAATGCCAGCTCAGGCGATCGGTGATCGCGGAGCTGCGGCCGTACAGCTTGCCGTGGTTCCAGGCCTCCATGAGCTTGGGAATGGGAATGCCTTCCGGGCAACTGTCGCAGTACTGGCAGCCGGTGCAGAGATCCGCGAATGACGGCCCCAGCGAAGCTTTGATCTTTTCTATTGCGGCCGCGGAGAGCGGCACGAATCCGTCGATGGCCGCGGCTGCCTCGCGGACCTGCTCGACGTTGGAGCAACCGACCAGCGTGCACGTGATCTTTTCATGGGAGAACAGGAAGCGCAGGGCCGCCTGCACGACCGTCTCTTCCGGCCGGCTCTTGAGGAACTGGAAAAGCCCGGGATGCTCCGGGATGATGCCGCCGCCCAGCGGATTCATCACCACGCAGCCGAGGTCATGGGCCGTGATCGCCTCAAATGCCTTTGCGCGCACGTTGAAGTTGTAGGCGGAGTAGCCGAAGAGAACCCCTTCGAATACCCCCTCCATGAGGAGCTCGCGGATATCGTCGCCAATCAGGTGACTGGAGACGCAGATGTGCCGGATGAGGCCTTCCTCTTTCAGCTTGCGGAATACCTGGATGACCCCTTCCTTGCGCCGCGTGCGCCACTCCTCCAGGCTCGTGATGCACCAGACGTGGTAGAAATCGATCGACGAAAGACCCAGACGCTTGAGCTGTGCCTCGATCTCCTTGCGAATGCCCTTTTCCGTGGACTGGAATGTCTTGGTGGAGCTGTAGAAAGGCAGATTGCGCCGACGCAGCTCCTGGAATCCATGGCCGAAGGCGATTTCGCTTTTCACACCGAAATAGGCGGGCGCGGTGTCGAAATAGTTGACGCCGGACTCCGCTGCCGCCACCATCATGCCGACGCACGCGTCCAGATCGTCGACGGCACCGAAGCGCATGCCGCCGAAACCGAGTATCGACACCTTCTTTCCCGTTTTCCCGTATTCCCTGTAGATCATGTCCTGTCACGATAGCGCGGAGAGCCGCGGCCCGTCAATTGAAAATTCTCAGTATGGTGACTGAATAATGCAGTTCTCATTT
>PMDT01000408.1 GCA_003154555.1 Spirochaetaceae bacterium | reverse complement strand
ATGTCGTTGCCGCCGGTGATGACCTTGTACTGGATCGTGTCGATGTTGAACCGGTACTGGTTGTAGTCATATCCATATCCCCACCAGTTCTTCACCTTCTTGAATGTCAGGCTCTCTCCCTTGGTGAAATCGGAAAGATAGTAGGGACCGCCCGTCGGCTCCGCCTTCCATTGATAGGCATCGACCCAATCCGCGGGAATCTCATCGTTGTAGAACTTGCTCGGCCGGGGCGAGAGTGAGGTGTTGAGAAGGAGCTCGTTGGGGTCGGATTTTGCGTTCGATTCCACGCTGATGACCCAGTCGCCGAAGGCCTGCACATTGACCACCTGGTTCGTGTAGTAATCGTTGTACCATGGGTCCTGTATGTTCGTGCTTCTCATCATCTTCATAAGGAAGAGATAGTCTTTGCTCGTGATGGGCGTGCCGTCCGACCATTTTGCCTTTTCATTGAGCTTGTAGTACGCCGTCTTTCCATCGGCACCGAAGGCCCAATCCGTGGCAAGCGATGGCATGAACTCCTTCGTCTCCGTATTCAGCTCCGTGAGACTCGGCGTCGTGAGAAAAAAGCCGCGATAGGAGCCATTGGAGTTGGGGCCGACGGTGCGGAAGGTTTCCGGGTACTCGTCGATGTACGCGTTATAGGTTCCGCCCTGCTTTGCGCGGCGCGAGCCCCAGACGCCGGGTTTGCTCGTGTACCAGACGAGCTTCTCGGGAAGCCCCGGCACCTGCAGCGTGGCGTCGACAATCTGTGGAGAGGCGAAATTGGGTCGCTTCTCCGCGGTCATCGCCTTTTCGTCCGCAGAGACCGCGGGCGAGGTATAGGCGGTGGTTTGCGCGAAAAGGGGCGCAGCCACGAATGCCACCAGCGTGGCGATGAAAATCCAAAAAATCCTGGCCATGTAAACCTCTCCTCTGTTCATTCTTCTCCGCAGCTCCACGAGCTACTTGTAGACGGTGTATTTCTTCGGGTCGAACGCGTCCCGCAAGCCTTCCCCGATGAAGGCGATCATCACCAGGACGAGTGTCATCGTGACCGCCACGGAAGACAGTATCCAGGGGGCGGCCGTGAAGGTGGCAATGCCCTGGCTGATGAGGTCCCCCCAGCTCGGCGTGGGCGGACGCAGTCCAAAGCCGAGGTAGTCCAGCGCCGTGAGGGAGCTGATGGCGCTTTCCACGGCAAAGGGGAGCATCGTGACGATGACCACGAGCACGTTGGGGATGATGTGCACCGTGGCGATGCGCCACGTGCTTGCCCCCATGGCGCGCGCGGCCAGGACATAGTCCCGCTCCCTTTCGCGGTAGGTCATCGCGCGAACGCTCCACGTCCGCGCGCTCCACCCGAATATCACGTAGATCGCCAGGAAAAGCAGGAACTCCGGCTGGAATATCGCCGCGACGATCATGACGACGTAGAGGAACGGGATCTGCTCCCAGATCTCGATGATCCGCTGGAAGATGATATCGAACCATCCTCCCCAGTAGCCCATGAGGCAGCCGACGATGGTGCCCAATGTGAACGAGGCCAGCACGTAGAGAGCGGCAAAAACCATTGCGATGCGAAATCCGTACACCAGCCGCGCCACAATGTCACGACCGATACGGTCCGTGCCAAGGAAATGGCGCTCCGCGAATGACGGGGCATACGGGGGATAGCTTCCGTCCTTGAAATCCTGCTCGAACGGGTTGTAGGGAACAGGAGGCATGAGGGCCCAGCCCTTCCCGTTTGCCCTCAAGGTCCGCGCGAGCTCGCGATAATTCGTTTCGTAGTCGTAGCTCAGGCCGAAGACGCGACCGGCGAAGACCCGCGCGTAGGTGGGGAAGTACAGCCGCCCCTGGTAGAAGACGACAAGCGCCCGCGAGTTGATGAAAAGCTCCGCCAGCAGCGACACGACGAACAGCACGAGCATGATGCGGAACGACCAGTATCCACGCTTGATTGACTTGAACCGATCGACCCGCGTGCGCGTGACCGGGTCGAGACGGAGGAGAGGGGCTTTCTTCATCACTGGCCGAACCTGATCCGGGGGTCCACAAGCGAGACGAACACGTCACTCAGCACGTTTCCCAACAGGGAGACGAATGCGGCGATGGACAGCGTCCCGAGCACCACCGGATAGTCCTGGGCAAGAAGGGCTGTGTAGCCGAGCATGCCCATGCCGCGGATGTTGAAGATGTTCTCCACGAGAAAAGAGCCCGCCAGGAAGACGGTGATGATGCCGCCGAAACCCGATGCAATCGGGATCAGGCTGTTGCGGAACGCGTGGCGCCACATTGCCTGGCGGAAGGTGAGGCCTTTTGCCACGGCTGTCTTGATGTAGTCCGCGGCCATGTTCTCCATGAGATTGTTCTTCATGAGCAGCGTCATCACCGCGAAATCCCCGATGGAGTAGGAGATCAGGGGAAGTGCCATGTGCCGGGCCCGGTCGCCTATCTTTGCCCACAGGCTCAGGCGGGCGAAACTGTCAGACTGGAAACCGCCGAGGGGAAGGAGCCCCAGCTTGAAGGAGATGATCGACAGGAGGATGATCCCGATGATGTATCCCGGCAGCGCGTAGCCAATGAACACGAGGCTCGACGTGGCATTGTCATACAGGGAGCGGTGCTTCAGCGCCTTGCTGATGCCAAGCGGGATGGAAAGCAGGTAGGTGATGATAAGAGAGGCCAGCCCGAAATACAGGGACACCGGGATCCGTTCCCCGATCATCGGCAGCACCGGGTCGTTGTAACTGGTCGATCTGCCGAAGTCCAGGCGGACCAGCTTGCCCAGCCACGCGACGTAGGCGGGAACGACCGGCTTGTCCAGGCCGTAGAATTTCGAAAGCTGCGCGAGCTGCGTCTTGTTGAGGGTCGTCCCGCTCTGCGTGCGCGGGCTTGCGCCGCCGCGCCGCGATTCCCCATTGCTGCCCAGCTGGTGTGCCATGATCGCCTGTTCCAGCGGCCCGCCGGGAACCAGGCGCGTGATGAAGAAGATGACCATCGTGATCCCGATGAATGTCGGCACGATCAGGAGCAGCCGGCGCATGAAGTATTTCAGCATCGCGTCTCACCGCTTCGGGGCATGGATGAAACATCCTTCGAAATCACGCGATGGGCAAGTGGGCATCGACGGAGGGGGTCCGGGAACGTGCCCCGGCCTTATCTCATGAGCGCGAATATCTCGCGCATTCCCTGCCCGCGAATCGCTTCGCGCCTGCCCAGCTCGAAAACCCCGGCAAGGCTGTCCTCGCCTTCCAGCGTGCCATAGGCTTCGCGCGATATCAGGAGCGGACGCTTCATCTCCTTTGTCAGGTGCTCGATGCGGGAGGCGCCATTGATGCAGTTGCCGATGATGTCGAACTGGCTCCGCGTCCGCCCTCCCACTTCGGCGAATGTGACCGTGCCCACGTCGATGCCGATCCCGATGCGCTCGATCGCGGCACAATTCTGCTCTTTCCACGATGCGACCAGGAGGGCAAGCTCGTCGAGCATGCCGAGGGCGGCGCGCACCGCACGCCTGCCGACCTGGTCCCCGGAAAGGGGGAAGCCGAAGACGGCAACGATCTCATCGCCGACGTACTTGTTGATGTACCCGCCCTCCGTGGTGATGCGTCGCTCCATGGCCTCCATGTATTCCTTCATGACGCGGGAGACCGTCTCCGCATCGACATTCGTGACGTACCGGGTGTAGTCCCGCACGTCGGCAATCAGGATGGCCACCTCCTTGCTCACGTGCCCTGCCGAGCGATCGCTTTCACGACGAAAAGCCTCCATGAGCGCGGGATCGAATCCCATGGCCCGACTCAGGCTCGCCGACAAAGAGATGCGGACGAGCACCCAATGCAGAATCAGGGCGGCCCAGAATGCTGCAAAGAGCGGGGCGAACCCGGGAAGGAACCCCCACCGGGAAAGCACAACGATGAAAAGGACGAACACCGCGACGGGAAAGACCGCCAAAGTGACGATGCGAACGGCGCGAGACCGTATCTCCAGGGTCAGGATGAGGAGCAGGAGAAAGAGGGCTGTTGCCACGGCATCGAACCACGATGGGGACCGTATCACGGCGCGGTGTGCGAGGATCGTCTCCGCCGCACAGGCGTGGCCGAAAACGCCGGGGTATGTCCGTCCGAGCGAGTTGGGGAATGCGAAACGGTCATTGCGGCTGGTCTCCCCTTCGTCCCTTCCCACGAAGACGATGCGATCCGCGAAGATTGAGAGCGGATAGGCGATTCCGGTGAAGACGTCCCTGACCCTTCCGTTCACAGGGTGGAGGACTTCGGAAAAGGAAAAACAGGGGAAGTATTCCATCGGCTCCCTGTAGTCGATCCAGAACCCCGCGCCGCTCAGGTAGACCGCGGCTGGTGCAGCCAGGCCGGAGCGCCGTGTGTATTCTGTCGCGGCAACAAGGGCGAGCGGCGACGACGCGCCTGGAGTGCCGGCCGCGGCAACGATGCGACGCGGCTCGCCCCCGAGAGGCGGGATGCGGATGCTTCCCACGCCAAGGAGCGCGGCACGGATTGCCGGCTCCGTGGCAAGGGAGCCGTCCTCCGCGGCAATGACATTTCCCGCGGCAGCAAATGCGCGTGCGAGCGCGGGATCGCGCGCTGCGTCACGCTCGTAGAACATCGCATCGAAGACGATGAGCGAGGCCCCCGCGCGGTCGAGGCTCGCCGCGAAAGGGGGATAGAATTGCCGCCAGGGCAGGCCGAAGGGCACCCCGAGCGATTTCTCCGATGCGGAATCCATGAGGACGATGCTGATGCGGTCGGAAACCTCATCTGGACGCAGGTGCGACACGATGAAGAATCGCAGGTCGATGAACCATCTCTCCAGGAAGTTTTCCGTGCCGAAGAGCGGGCCGTTGAATGCCACCGCGCCGACCAGGAGCCCCGCGAGCAGCAGGGCGGCACGCCGCGGGCTCCCCTGAATGCTCATTGGCTGAGGGCGGCGAAATCGGCGTCCAGGCCGGCGGCGGCATATTTCCGGGCGCCGGCGGCGGCAACCGCTTTCGATCGGGCCGCATCACCGGTCGTGGCAAGGGCGCGGGAGAGAAGCAGAGTGGCGTACGGCGCATACGGGCCGTCGGCGCTTTGCGCGATGCTGGCGTCCAGCATGGGAATCGCCGCACGGTTGTTTCCCAGCAGGAACTGTGAGGAACCGAGCTGGAAGAGGAGCAGCGCCCGCGTTTCCGGCGTGCCCAGCGATTGGCGCCCGGAGCCCTGGAGTGCGTTGGCGGACGTCAGGCTTGCGGCCGCGTCACCATAGTCCTCGAGCTGGAAGTAGCAGTCGCCTTTCCAGAAGGCGAGCTCCCAGGCCATTTCCGGCTCCGCCGGAGGGTCGGCCTTGGCCAGCGTTGCAAGGGCAGACGCATAGAGCCCGTCATCGATGCTTTTTTTCGCCTCGGGAATGAGCGTGGCAGCGTCCGTTTCCTCCACTTCCCAGCCCATATCCGCGTCAGCCTGTTCCTGTGCCACGTCGGCAGCCCTGCTTCCGAGCACAAGGTCGCCTTCCTTGCGCTGTGCGGCCTTGCCGAACGAGCCGATGAGCTTGCCCACCGCGCCGAACCAGCCAAGCGAGCTCTTGCGCGCGCCGGATGCAACGAGATCCCCGATCTTCACCGTGGCGCCGGGAGCGATTTCATGAGGCTCGCCTTGAAGAAGGATCGTGGCCCTGCCATCGGCGCCGGTTTTCAGTATCGTGGATGAGTAGAGGGAATCACCGGTGACCGCAGGGATGAACGAGCTCTTGCCAAAGGCGTCGATGGTCACCGTGCCGGTGCTGGACTGGAGCGAGCCGACGCGCGTGTCGGCTGTCGCGGACGGCGTCTGGATGAGCAGGAAGCTCGCAAGGAGCAGGAATATCGACACGCTTCTCATTGAGGCCTCCTGCATGGAGGAAGATTTGCGGCAATCATACACCTTGCGCCGGGACCGCTCAAGCCACCGGAAGCAGGTTCGGTGCGGCTGCTTGCATTCGGCCCGGATTGCGGCTACCAACAGGAATGGCTGCCGGTTGGCGACAGGTTGGAAAGGCCGGGGGATGAGAGGATGATGAGACCCCTGATCCTGCTGCCGGCGCTGCTGATCACGGTGCTCGGTGGATGCGTGTCACAGATGGGCTATTTCACCAAGCAGGGCACTTATCTCCTGCGCTACGGCACGGGCGCTCGTCCGGTGCAGCAGCTCCTGGCCGATCCTGCCACGCCGGTGGACACCGTCGATTTCCTGCACCGCGTCCAGGACATACGCCTCTTCGCGGTGCAGGAAGTGGGTCTGAAGGACAACGGGAACTACACCCGTTATCGCCAGATCGACAGGGACCACCTCGTGGACGTGGTGTCGGCCTGCGATGCAATCTCCTTCACGCCCTATCTCTGGCGTTACCCCTTCCTTGGACGGCTTCCGTACAAGGGATACTACGAGCGTCCCGACGCAGACGCGGAGGCGGCCCGGCTGCGCAAGGAGGGTTGGGACGTCGTGGTCCGTCCCGTGGATGCATTCAGCACGCTCGGGTTCACGAAAGACCCGCTGTATTCCTTCATGAAGAGTTACTCCCCGTTTGAGCTTGCCTCCCTCATCATCCACGAGCAGACCCACGCCACGCTGTTCCT
>PMDT01000063.1 GCA_003154555.1 Spirochaetaceae bacterium | reverse complement strand
CCTTGCGCCGCGTGGCGGTTTGCCCCTATGCTTGAGACCTCGCACCACCAATCGACGGAGGGATCTGGAAATGAATGCAAGAACAACTTTCTGCGCGGCGGTCCTGTTTGTCGTTTCGGCGGCCGTGGCGGTCGGCCAGAACAGTGGAACCCTCCGCCTGACGTCCGCGTTGCCCAAGGTGGATGGGGTCATCGGCGCAAAGGAATACACGCTCGCGGTCGACGCCGCCGGCATGCAGCTCGGGCTGAGCCTTTCGGCCGACACGCTCTTCGTTGCTTTGAGCGCTCCCACCACGGGCTGGGTCGCCGTGGGCCTGGGCTCCACGCGCATGGACGGGGCAGTGATGTACATTGGCTTCGTCGGGCCCGACAAGGACCAGCTCAAAGTGCAGCAGGGAACAGGCCACCGTCATGCCGACATGGACACCAACTCCCCGCAGCAATACTCCCTTTCGGAATCCAACGGTCGCACATCGATGGAGCTGGCGCTCCCCGCATCGAGCTTCATCGCGAAGGGGCAGAAGACGCTCGACTTGGTCGTTGCCATGGGCGGGGCTGACTCGTTCGTTTCGATGCACAAGGCCAAAGCCGGCCTGACGATCGGCATCGCGCAGTAGCAACCCATGGCGAGGCGATCGTTCCCCATTGCGGTGAAGGTCGATCTCATCATCATCGTGAGTCTCGTCGTGGGCATCGGGGCGGGCATCTCCGTTCTCGCCGTGCGCCAGTACACCGCGGCCATCAATTCAACCGACGACGCGCTGGGCCGGCAGGCCCAGATCATCTATTTTTCGATCAAGAACCTTATGCTTCCCGGCGAAGCCCCCGTCGCCCGCCTGTTCCTCGCCGACATGCAGCAGAATGCGGGTCTCTACACCTCGATCAGCCTCTATCGGCGCATGGGCGTCGAGGCATTTGTCGACAACGACACCCTGCGCAGGGTGAACGCCAACAACGCGCCGCGGGGAGGAAAAATCTTCGCCCTGCGGCCCGAGCCCACCCCCGCCCCGGACAAGGTGGGACCCGACGAGACGAACTTCTGGGAGGCGGTGCAGAAACAGGTGGTCACGGTGTTCCAGGAGAGGGACAAGGGGCGCATCACCCGCACCCTCGATACGCCCCTGCCGAACAACCCGCCCTGCTCCGTCTGTCACGGCGCCGACCATTCGGTGCGGGGCGTCGTGGAGATCACCGCCGATATCACGACGCTTCTCCGCCAGCCGCGCGACTCGGCGATCCTCGCCGGGGCCATTTTCCTCCTGCTCGGCACGGTGCTTCCCCTCCTGCTCACCCAGTTCCTGCGGCGCACGGTGATCCTGCCGGTCCAGCGCATCGGAGAAGTCTGCTCCGCGGTCGCCGGTGGTGTGTTCGACCGAAAGGTCGACACCCGCACAAACGATGAAATCGGAGACCTGGGGCGGACCGTCAACCAGATGGTGGACGGCCTGTTCGAGCGCTTTCAGCTCTCGAAGTTCGTGTCCGCCTCCACCATCCGCTCGATCCGGGGAAGCAAGGAGGGAGTCCGGCAGGCGGCAACGATGCTCTTCAGTGACGTGCGCGGCTTCACCGCGTTTTCGGAAACGCGCCAGCCGGAGGAGGTCGTGCGGTCTCTCAACCGCATCCTCAACGCGCAGACGGACATCATCCAGGCCCACGGGGGGGACGTGGACAAGTACGTCGCGGATGAGGTCGTGGCTATTTTCACGGGCGACACCAGGGACCTTGCCGCCTGCCGCGCGGCGCTTGCCATCCAGGAAGAGCTCACGCGCAACAGGGACGCCGTCTACGGAGGGCTCGCGGTGGGCATCGGCATCGACTCGGGAGACGTCGTGCTCGGCATGATCGGGTCGGAGAAGCGGGCGGATTTCACCGTGATCGGCGACAAGGTGAACACGGCGTCACGACTGTGCGGGGCCGCTGCCCCCGGCATGATCCTGCTGTCCGAAGGGGTATGGGGCGCCGTGCGCGCCCGCGCGACAGTCCGCGGCCCGTATGCCCTGCGGGTCAAAGGCAAGCGCGCGCCGTTGCGCGTCCGCGTGCTGACGGGGATGGGACAATGAAAACGACATTGCTCTCCAGGGCGCTTGCTGTCGCCGCCTTCGCGATCGGGCTCATGGGCTGCTCGCGCGCCCTCATTCCCGCCGACTGGCCGTCGTGGGAGCGCTTGAACGCGGTACCCGTTGAAGGGGCAGTGCCGGGGCACGAGGAGCGCTTCCGGATCGCCTTCATCAACCCCGTGGGTGAAACGGTGAAGCCCGTCGTGGCCAATCGGAGCGTCACCTGGAAATATTCCGACGGCTCGATCATCCTGAAGGCAGGCTACCAGGGCTCGGCGCCCCCCGGAAAAGGTGAGACGCCGAGCAAGCTCTCCGCGATGATCAAGAAGCCGGGGGACCCTCGGGCGCGCGGCGGGTGGATCTGGGTGGTGCGGGACACGGCGAGCGGAATCGAATCGGTGATCGATGCCCCTTATTGTGTGGACTGCCACAGCTACGCGAACGGGCCCAACCCGTTCGGTGACAAGAATCCCGCCGGAGATTTCCGCGACTACGTCTACCTGCCGTACACCGCGCACGCCGACGGCGGGTAGCCGCGTGTCCGTGATCCGCATCGTCGGCAGGCCCGAATCATTCGACGTGAACCTCACGACGTCCCTGCTCAACGCCCTGCTGCGCAACCGCTTTCCGATCCAGACGCTCTGCGGGGGCAGGGCCTCCTGCGGCCGCGACCTGATCCGGGTGCATGCGGGCGGGGAGTTTCTGAGCCCGCGGAGGGAGCTCGAGATAAAGAGGCTGCGCTCCCTTGCAGAAGAGGGCGAGCCATCGGGCGCAGATATCCGACTCGCCTGCCAGACCTACACGCGCGGTGATGTCCTTATCGAAATCCTCCATCTGCGCTTGCCCGACGCTTCTTGATTTCCCCCCCCATGGTGATATATTTGACCTGATGGCCCGCATGCTCGCGCGGACAGTTCCGCTCCTCATTCTTGGTGTATTCCTTGCCGCGTGCGGGGATCAGTCCCTCTTCATGCCGGTCAAGAGCGATTCTCCGGATATCCAGATCACGTCCGCCACTGACGGCCAGGTATTTGCGGCGGGAAGATCGCTTCCTCTTCTCGTCTCCAGTCAGGACACTTCCAAGGCCGGCAGCCTGGAGATCGAAGTCACCCTCACCTCCTCCACTGGACAGAGCGTCTGGCACCAGCGCACGGGAGCCACGCTCAACGATCAGAGCGGAATCCTTCTTCCCGCTGATCTCGCCGCGGGCCTGTACCGGCTCGACCTTGTCCTGTATTCGGCGGGTGAGGTCGTGCAGAAGAAATCAGCCTCCTTCTTCGTCGCCAAGGACGGCTATCGGGTGACGGGCATCCGGAGCTTCCCGCCGGTGATCACGAGCCAGGCAACGGTGATGCTGAAAGCAGAGCTGGAGACCCCCGACGGATCCAATGCCTACCTGCGATGGACATGGAAAGGCAAGGTGATTGCCCACGGCATGGTGGGCGACGGGCTGGACCAGATCCTCTGGGTCGTCCCGTCGGACTCCGGCGTCTACACGATCACCCTGGAGCTTTTCCCCAGCGCGCCCCCCACCGGCGCAGACTTCCCCTTCACCTCGTCGCTGTCACTCTCTACCGACGTGGTAGTCTCCGCCAGCACCGCATCGGCGCAGGGCGACATGGGCCCCGATTCCTCTTACCTTTCCCTCCTCCGCCTGCAGGCCTCCCTGGGTGACACAGGTGCAGGCTCGATACGAGCAGGAAAAACCAGGGCGACAACCGTCGGCACCCCTGCCGTCGTCACGCTGGAGAACAGGTTCGGCTACCGGCTGGACGGCAGCTCGGGAATACAGATCTCGTGGCTCGCTCTCCCGCAGCAGGCCGGCACGCTCCGGCCATTCACAATCAGCCTCGGACTTTCCCTGGACGACCCACAAGCCGCGCATACACTCGTGAACGCGGCAGCAACCGGCGGCGGCTTCGGCCTCACCGTGGAAATGGATCCCCAGACCGGAGGGCCGCGGGCACGCCTCAGCGGCGCCGGGGGGACAACCGTCATCCCATGGTCCGGGCCGGCTCTCGCGGCCAAGCAGCGCTACCTCCTGTCGCTGAGCGTTGTGCCGCAGGCTGACACACTGTCGGCGCAGTGGTTTCTCGATGGATCGCAGGTGGGCACCGCAACTGTCCACGCGCCGGCGTACGCCGTCGGACAGGACGGGAGCCTCACCATCGGCGGGCAGGGCGGGTTCGCAGGTGTCGTCGACGAGTTCGGCGTCTATTCCCAGGACGCGGCGGGCCGGCCGTCCACTGATCCCGGTCTCTATGCGCGGGCACAGGCGATTGCAAACGGCAGCAGCCTCGTTGTCGCGGATGGTTTCGACGGCATCTACCTTCCTGACGGCTTTGTGCTGACGGGAACGCCGGCCGGGACTGCAAACGGCAAGGGCCAGATCGCCGCGGGCACGCTCGACCTGCCCGCGGGAGCGCGCCTCGTCCTGCCGCCCATCACGACCGGTGATTCGGCGGTGTCGGTGTCCGCGGACGTGAGCCGCGACTCCGCGCGCGCGGCCACACTCGTCATTTCGTGGGAAGGCAGCAGCGCGGCGGCGCTCACCGTCCCGCTCACCGCCGACTCTTCGGGCCTGCGTTTCCGCATCGGCCCGCAGGCCGCGTCGGTCACCGTTTCAAGCGGCGGAGCAGAGAAGACCCTTCCCGTCCCACCCCCCGGCATCCAGGGATCAAACCTGGTGATCGGCATCGAAAACCCGCAGGATGCGTCGACACCGATCGCCATCGACGATATCCTGGCGACAAAGGTGAAATGACGGGGTCGGGGCAACCGGACCCCGGCCACGGCAGGCCGTGGCATTTGTGCGCGACCGGTTTTCAGCGGATCATTTTCCTGAGAAGCGGATCCCTCTTGCGCCAGTCGCGGTCCACCTTCACGCGGATGTCGAGCTTCACGTCCCAGGGAAAAATCGCGGCGAGCTCGCGCTGAGCGTCCGCCACGATGCTCCTGATGCGCTCCCCGCCCCTGCCCACGAGAATGCCCTGCTGCGATTCGCGTTCCACGCAGATGAACCCGCGCGCCCAGAGCGTCGCCCCCTCGTCGTGCATCTCGACGTCTTCCAGCCGGACATAGATCGCATGCGGCACCTCGTCGCGCGTCTGCAGGATCGCCTTCTCCCGCAGAATCTCGGCGATGCGGAACTCCGGCGTCTGGTCGGTGTAGTAGTCCTCGGGATACATCTGATCGCCGTCAGGTGAAAGGGCGAACAGCCCTGCCGTGAGCTGCGCGAGTCCCGTGCCTTTCAGCGCCGATACCACGAGGGGGATACACGGGGGGAGGGCCGCGGCAAGGGCATCGAGCGCAGGGGCCCAGTCCGCGCTGTCGGACTTGTTCACGCAGACGACGCGGGGCGACGATGACGCACGCAGCGCGGCCTGCAACGCCCGCTCCTCGTCACCGGCGGGTCGCGTGCCGTCGACCACGTAGAGCACGACGTCGACTTCCGCCAGCGCGGAGGTGACGAGATCCGTCATGTAGCGGTTGAGCTTCTTTTCCGAGAGATGAAAACCGGGGGTGTCAATGAACACGAGCTGACCCGCGGGCGCGTTGAGGATGCCCCGCACCTTGTTGCGGGTGGTCTGCGGCACGGGTGAGACGATGGAGACCTTGCCGCCGCAGAGGGCATTGACGAGGGTCGATTTACCCGACGACGGCCGTCCGACGACGGCAACGACCGCTGACTTCACCGCATCATCCGGGGAACTGGCGCCGCACCTCGGCGAACAGGCCGTGCACGTCGCGGAAGATCTCGATGAGCACGGGATCGAAATGGCCGGCTCCCCCTGCAAGGATCTCTTCGGTGGCCCGCTCGTGGCTCCAGGCTTCCTTGTACGGCCGGGAGGAGGTGAGGGCATCGTAGACGTCGGCAATGGAGGAGATGCGCGCCGAAAGCGGGATCTGCTCGCCCACGCTCCCGTGCGGATAGCCCTTGCCGTCGAATCGCTCGTGATGCGAGAGGGCGATTGTCGCGGCCAGCGTGAGGAACGACTGCTCGCCCAGCTCACGGTCGGCCTTGTGGAGCACCTCCCATCCGAAGACTGTATGCTTCTTCATGACCTCCCATTCGTGCGGATCCAGGGGGCCCTGTTTCAGCAGGATGTTGTCGGGAATGCTCACCTTGCCGATGTCGTGGAGCATGCTCGATATGGAAAGATCGTCGCTGTAGTCGCGCGTGATCTTGAAGGCATACGGTGACCTCTCGTGCACTTTCAGCGCGAGAAGGCGCGTGTATTCGCAGATGCGCTGGAGATGGTACCCTGTCTCAGGATCGCGGTATTCGGCGAGCCGGGCGAGGGTGCGGATGGCAGCTCCCTGTGTCCTCTGGAGGACCTTCGAGCCCGCGAGGATGCTGTCGTTGAGCAGCTCCTGGACCTGGAGGGTATCCTTGAGCTCCGCATTGGCCGCCAGGAGAGCGGTGACGTCGAAGAAGACCCCGACGATGTTGTCGCCGAACAGCACGGCAGAGTCCCTGATGTCGAGGCGGCGGCCGTCGCCGGTGGTGGCGGCGAGCGGGAACGACGTCACGGAGCCGAGGGACCTGATGGTTTCCAGCTCGTCGGTCCTGCTGCCGGGATCGCGGAAGAAGTCGCCACGGGCGGAAAGACTTTGCAGGCTCTCATAAGCGGTGAGGGCCAGGAAGCCCTGACTGGCGTAGCGGAATTCTCCCCGCAGGTCGCACGCGTACAACGGCAGCTTCAAGCCTTCCGTGAGAAAAGTGAGCCCCGGCATGAACCCGGATCCGAGAGTCCCCTCGGAAAGAATGCCCCCGACGATCATGTCGTGATCGTGCATCCTGCGGCGGCGCTCGCTCTCCAGCTCCTGACCCAGAAGCAGGCAGAAAACCGAAAAATCCTCCCCTGCGCGATGGACCGCCTGGTCGATGTCCGGGCCCTGCATCACGAGGGCGCCCCGGATGCCTGAGGGAGCGGAGATGGGACAGCAATAGAAGGTATCAGAGGCGCCGCCCGAGGACAGTCGGATCGGTCCCTCCGTCGCGGGAACCCCTGCGCGGAAGAGCTCTGCTGCCAGAAGCGGCGCGAAGGCGATCAGGGATCCCCGCGCGCAACGCACACCGAGGGCGCCCGAGGGGCCCCCATCAGCGGTGAGGAGGGCGACACCTTCTGCGGGAAGACCCGCCAGGAGCCAGTCGACAGCCTTTTCCACCCTTCGGGCCTCATCGCCCTCCTCATGGAGAAGCTTTCTGAGCTCGCCGATGCCGCCCATCCGGGCCTATCCCTTGTCCCAGTACTTGTCGTAGAAAAGCGCGAGTCTGCGTCGAGTTTCGCAGGGAATGAAGGCGGGCGCGGTCATAACGGCGTGTGCGGCCGCGTGGCGGCATGGGCAATCCGCCCGCCCCTTGAGGGCATCGACCATGCCCGGCAGCATCCGACGCAACGCCGCGGTGTTGGCCGTCATCGTGGCCATGACGATGTCGACGCTGACGCTTTCCTCGCTGGGCTTCCAGCAGTCGTAGTCGGTGACCATTGCCACCATGGCATAGCAGATCTCCGCCTCCCGGGCGAGCTTGGCCTCGGGGCACGCGGTCATCCCGATGAGTGCCGCCCGCCACGAGCGGTGGAGGTCCGATTCCGCGCGCGTGGAAAAGGCAGGGCCCTCCATGCAGACGTAGGTGCCCGTCTGATGATGAGGATGCCCCTGGGAGACGAGGACGCGTCCAAGCGCCTCCCGCATGCCTCCGCAGAAGGGCTCGGCGAATCCCACGTGACCGACAATGCCGTCCCCGAAGTACGTCGAAGGGCGCTTGACGGTTTTATCGATCAGCGCATCGCAGAGCACGAACTCTCCCGGGGCGTAGCCCTCCGAAAGGGAGCCGACGGCGCTCACGGACAGGATCTGCTCCACGCCAAGTGACTTCAAGGCCCAGATGTTTGCACGGGAGGGCACGTCGGACGGCAGGTAACGGTGTCCGCGACCGTGCCGGGGAAGAAATGCGACCTGCTCCCCGTCGATCTCCGCGACCGTGACGGGGTCGGAGGGCATTCCCCAGGGGGTCGGAATGTCTCTTTCTTCGAGCACGCGGATGCCTTCCATTGCATACAACCCGCTTCCTCCAATCACAGCGAGCCGTGTCATCGCCAGACTCCTTTCCGTGCCAACCCTTGTGTATCGCCGTGCCTTTCGTCGGCTCGTGCCGCCGGCCGTGCGCTCATTCGCTCGGTCCATTCTGTTGGTTTTGGCCCTGCGAAGCAACAGCCTCTTCGCACTATACGGGCGATCACCTGTTGCCGGTTTTTTTTCACGCGCTTTCCCTCCGATCGGGCCTTTTCAATTGACAACCCCCCGCGACCATGTATACTTCATTCTGCTTCTGGGAGCCTTCCGCCCCACAACCTCCAGATAATTGGAGGACGGAAGATTGACGGGTGGCCGGGGCAGAGATGCCCCGGCCTTTTTTTCGCCCGGCACGCGCGATTGTCAAGCGCGGGGATTTTCCTTATTGTAGTTCTCAGTATGAAGATGCAGGACAAACCCAATGAGCCTGAGAATGGACCGCGGCCAGATGACGGCATGCTCTTCAGCAGGATGCTCAAGTCACGAACCGTTCTCGTGTCAGGAGAGATCAACAAGCCGCTCGCCGAAAGGGTGATACGTTCGCTCATCCTTCTGGAAGAGGAGTCGGCGGATCCCATCAAGGTGTACATCGACTCTCCCGGCGGAGACGCGGACGCGGGATACGCCATCTTCGACATGATGCGTTTCGTGAAGCCCCGGATCACGATGATCGGCATGGGTCTCGTCGCCAGCGCGGCGGCAATCATCATCCTCGCCGCGCCTCGGGAGCGCCGCATTGGTCTGCCCAACTCGCATTACCTCATCCACCAGCCCATGAGCGGAACCCGGGGCGTCGCCACGGAGATCGAGATCCACGCGAAGGAGATCGAGAAGCTGCGGGCCAAGATCAACCGCCTGATCTCTGATGAAACGGGGCAGCCCATCGAAAAAGTGGAGAAGGACACCGACCGGGACTACTGGATGAACGCGGAAGAGGCGGTGGCGTACGGCCTGCTCTCGCGCGTCATCAAGACCCGGGACGAACTGCCATCGTGACCACCGGAGAGCTCTCAGCGCTGCTCGGTTCCTGCCTGGAGGAAGTGACCGTCCCCGCCGGAACACACATTGCGCGGGGAAAGGTGCGCGACATCGTGGACAGGGGCGTTGAGATGCTCATTACCACGACGGACCGCATCTCGGCTTTCGACCGGGTGCTCACCACGATTCCCTGCAAGGGAGAGGTGCTGAACACCCTCTCGCTGTTCTGGTTTCGCGCCACGGAAGACATCATCCCCAATCATGTGCGGGAGGAGGTATCGCCCCGCACGGTACGCGTGGCGAAATGCCGCGTCGTGCCCATTGAAGTCGTCGTGAGGGGATATCTCACCGGCTCCGCCTGGCGTGACTATCAGAAAGGGTCTGACATCTCCGGCATCCACCTTCCCTCCGGCCTGCGCTTCAACCAGCGTTTCGATCGCCCCCTGCTGACGCCGTCTACAAAGGAAGAGAAAGGCTCTCACGACCGGCCGGTGTCCCGGGAGGAGCTGATTGCAAGCGGGAGAGTGGAAAAGGCGGTCTGGGAGCAGATAGAGGCGTCCGCATTGGCGCTTTTTGCACGAGGCACGGAGATCGCCGCGCGCAACGGGCTGATTCTCGTGGACACGAAATATGAGTTCGGCATTCTTGATGACAGGCTGACCCTCGTCGATGAGCTTCATACGCCCGACTCCAGCCGCTACTGGCATGCGGATACCTTCGCCCCCCTCTTTGAACGGGCGGAACCGCAGCGGGAGCTGGACAAGGAATACCTCCGGCGCTGGCTCATGGGGCGCGGATGGCAGGGTGATGGGACGCCGCCCGCCATTCCGGATGGCATGCGCGTGGAGGTCGCCGGCAAGTATATCACGGCGTGGGAAACCATCACCGGGAAGACCTTCGTGCCCGGCGCGCGCGGCGCGGCGGAGGAATCGGCGCTCATCGCGGATCTGCTCAGCAGTTCTCAGTATGGTGACTGAATGATGCAGTTCTCATTTTGTCCCATGAGATAGGGCCGCTTTCAAGGTGTGCATACCTGTTCCAGACCTCAGGAAGGTCCAAAATGAGAACTGCTGGGATCTGCTCCATTCCTGAAAGGCTCGCGGCCGCAAGGAGGCCCGGCAGTGAAAATCCGTCTTGCGTCCGTGGCGCTCTGTCTCACCCTGCTCGGCCCTTCAATCGCGTCACCTGCGTCGAGCCTCACGATCATGAGCTACAACGTGGAGAACTTCTTCGACGACGTGCATAACGGTGACGAATACCCCGAGTTCGATCCCGCAAAGGGAAAATGGAATACAGAGTTCTTCAATATCCGCGTGGACGCCATCGCGGAGGTCGTACGGAAGGTGGTGGCCGGCGGCCCCGATGTGCTCGTCCTGCAGGAAGTGGAGAACGAAAATGCGCTGCATGTCCTGGTGACCCGAGGGCTCGCCGGCATGGGGTACGCGTGGACCGCATTCGTGCCCAAGAAGGGCCTGTCCGCCAATGTCGCCATCGTGAGCCGCGTGCCGATGGTCGCTGTCCACTCCTGGGCCGTGGCACCGTGGAAAGGGACGACCCCGATCCGCGATATCCTGGAGGCGGAGATCCAGAAGGACAGCCATATCCTTTACGTCCTGGACAATCACTGGAAGGCGAAGACGGAAGGGTCCCGCGCCACGGAGCAGTCGCGCCGGCAGGCCGCCTCGGTTCTCGCCGGCCGGATACGCGATCTGCTCGCGCTGGATCCGGGCGCCGACATCGTCGCGGCGGGCGACTTCAACGAAAGCCTGGACGAATACGCGCTGGCGGGGGGAAAGTATGTCACTGCACTGCTGCCGGAGAATGAGAACATCCGGACCGCGGAGGCCGCCCAGGGCATCGTCATCTCGGGAAACCTCCGCCGGCTCGGCATTTCCGGGGACACGTGCGCGCTCTACGATCCATGGTTCGAGCTGGACGCGTCGCGCCGCGGCTCCTACTACTACCAGAAGGAATGGCTCACATTCGACCACATGCTCCTCTCTCCCGGGCTCTTCGACCTGCGGGGCTTCGCGTACAGGTGGGGAAGCTTCGCTCCCGCGCGGCTTGCATTCCTTCTCACGCCGGATGGCATCCCGAAGAAATGGACGGGGCTTGCCGGCCCGCGCGGCTATTCTGACCACGTTCCCCTGCTCCTTACCCTGGACCTGAAATAGCAGGCCCGGGTCTCGTTGGGGGCTGTCTTGCAACGGCCTCCCTGCGCAGATATAAGGGACAGGTGGAATCCTTCAGCTCGGAAAACGACTACCTGCGGCACCTGGAGGCCAGGGCTGCACTTCCCGACGGCTTCCGCTGCTCGACGAAGTCGCTGCGATTCTTCCCGCGGGAAAGATCGATCGTGGAGCCTCTCGCGATGAATCTCTCCCTTATCCTCCTGGACTCACCGACAGCCGATTTCGGCGCCGTCTTCACGCGCAACAGGTTCCCGGGCGCCCCGGTGCTCATCGGCAGGGAAAGGCTTGGCCGTGCCTCGACGCGGGGCGTGCTCGTGAACAACAAGATATCGAATGTCTGCACGCCGGCCGGCGCGCGCGATGCCAACCGACTGCTTTCGGCGCTTGGCGGGCTTCTGGGCACGCAGGGGGAAGAGTTCTTCGCGGCGTCCACGGGCATCATCGGGTGGGAGCTGCCGGTGGCGGAGATGGAGGCGGCGATTCCCGACCTCGTCGCAGGATGCAGCGGCAGGTCGCTCCTGCCTGTTGCCCGCGCCATCATGACCACCGATGCCTTTCCCAAGCTCAGGTCCGCAACCGTGGGGGCAGGCAGCATCGTCGGCACGGCGAAGGGCGCCGGCATGATCGAGCCCAACATGGCCACGCTGTTGTGTTTCCTCTGCACGGACGTCGCCGTGGAGCGGCAGAGACTGCGGGAAGACCTGGCCTGGTGCGTCGAGCGGACGCTCAATCGAATTTCAGTCGATGGGGATCAGAGCACGAGTGACACCGCGATTCTCCTGTCCTCGGGAACGAAAGGCCCCGCCGATCCCGGTGAATTCCGCGCGGCGCTCCTGGCCGTCCTCTCGGGCCTCGCCTTCGACATCGTGCGAAACGCGGAGGGCATCGGGCATGTGATGCGCGTGCGGGTGGGACGGGCGCGGGACGAGGCGGCGGCGCTGGGCATCGCGCGGGCGATTGCCAACTCGCCGCTCGTGAAGACCGCGGTCTTCGGCAACGATCCGAACGTCGGCAGGATCGTGAGCGCCGTCGGGGACTACCTTGGCAATGCGGAGCTTCCGCTGCGCGCGGAAGCAGTGGCGGTGCGGATGGGCGGTGAAGAGATTTTTTCCGGGGGCTGTTTTCGGCTCGATGCCGGAATGGAAGAAAGGCTCTCTGCCTACCTGCGCGGGCGCGCGTTCGACACGAAGAGGATCCCCTGGCCCCAGCACGACCGCACCGTCGACATCGAGGTCACGCTCGACGGCTCATCGGATGCCGTGGAGGTGCTGGGCTCGGATCTCTCCTATGATTACGTGAGAGAAAACGCCGACTACAGGTCCTGAGGCTATTTTTCGCGGTAGATAATGCGTCCGCGCGTCAGATCGTACGGTGAGAGAGCGACTTTCACCCTGTCTCCGGGAACGATGCGGATATAGTGTTTTCGCATCTTTCCCGAAAGGTGTGCCAGAATCACGTGTCCGTTCTCCAATTCGACCCTGAACATGGTGTTGGGAAGCGATTCCTTGACCTTCCCATCGACTTCGATGGCCTCTTCTTTTGCCAACAAGCCCTCCTTTTTCCAGCAAGTTTAGTTCCTTTGCGGATGGGTGTCAATCGGAGCGACGTGCCCGACGATTCATCATGCGTTTCGGTTGGCACCGACATTCAGCGGCACATGCGTTGACAGGAAATATGGCTGGGATTGACAAGCTTCCGGGTTTGTGCATTGATTGCGTTCCTAAAAGGAAACGGTGATGGAAGATGCATTTCTCAAGAAAATGAAAAGCTCGCTCGTCGAGCTGAAAAAGGAGATCCTCAAGAACCTCGCCTCCGAAAGCGAGGATTTCCGCACCATCATCGAAGACATGGACCCCAAGGACCTCGCCGACATTGCCGCGGACGACATAGACCGCAAGACGCTGGAGGCACTGGGCACCCAGGAGCTGCGGCGTCTGCAGCTCATCGAATCGGCGCTCGCCCGGGTGGAGAACAAGAAGTACGGCCTCTGCGCACGCTGCTCGAAGAAGATCCCGCGGGAAAGGCTTGAAGCCATCCCGTACGCCCTGCTCTGCATCGACTGCAAATCTTCCGAAGAGCGCCGCAACAGGTAAAGCCGCACCCTCCGCGACGTCTCAATCCTCCCCTCCCGCGCTCCGATACTCTCAATGAGAGTGCAGTCGTGATCCAGGGAATATCGAACAGCGGTCAGGTGGGCATGGTGGCTCTCACGGCCGTGCGCTACGCGCAGGCGGACGCGCCGGGCGTCATCATGCCCGTGCGCCGCGCCCAGATGGTCTACGCGCAGTTTGCGCACATCCAGGTCCAGCCCGACTCCCGCCTGCAGGACGGTGTGCCCCTGTATAAGCTCCAGATCCTTGATACGCTGATCGACAAGATGTCGCGCTCGGCACGCGCGGCGGGTGCGGCACAGCCCGGGACGGCAGGGGCCCGTCCCGCGCCGACTTCCATTGATGCGGTGATCGCGGGTCTATCGAACGAGCTTCGGTCCGGCGGCGGAGCGGCCGCGAGCTACCGCGCGGCTTTCCTTCCCGCGCCGGGCGCCTTCGTCGACCTTGTTGCCTGAGTCTTTTTCTTCGCGGGCGATTTTTCCCTGCGCGTCCCGGCAGCCCCGGCCGCGCGGGTGACCTTCTTCACGGGCGATTTTCCCCTGACAGCTTTTCTCACCGCCGGCCTCTTTGCCGCCGGTGGACGCCGTGTTGCCGTCTTCACGCGGGCGGCAGGACGCTTTGATTTTGCCGCCGTCCGCGAGCCCGGCGCCGCGGCCTTTGCGGTCTTTTTCGCCGCGCCGGCCTTCCGCGCTTTCAGCGGGCGCGCAGGTGCCGCCTTTTTCCTTGCAGCGGCTGCCGCCGGCACCGCGACCGGAGGCCGCTGCGCGGGTGACGGGGGAAGGCGAATATCGATGGCAATGGGAGTGAGGATCTGCGGAAGAAGGGGCCGACCGAGCGCGACGGCGGGAGGCCGCGGCGGCACAAGCGCGTCGCGGAACCAGGCATTGCCGCGCTTTTCCCTCTCCACGGTGGTGAATGGACCGTGACCGGGGAACACGCGGGTTTCCGGGGGCAGCACGGCGATCTTTTTCAGGATGCTTTCGCGAAGCTTCTTGTCGCTTCCACCGGGCAGGTCGGAGCGGCCGACGCCATCAAAGAACAGCGTGTCGCCGGAGAAGAGTATTCCTTCCTTCTCCGCGTAGAAGCAGACGCTCCCCGGTGTGTGCCCGGGTGTTTCAAGGACCACGAGGTCCATGTCGAAGACGCGGTCGCCTTCCTTGAGGCGCACGTCCGCCTTCGGCAGCTCGTCGGGCCCGATGCCGAAGAAACTCTGCTCGTCCAGGCCGAGGACCTCGAGGCTTTCACGGTGGCTTTCGCGGCCGCCGGTGCCAAGGAAACGGCGGTCGGCGGGACAGATCGCAACGGGAAGCCGATAGCCGCGCGCTCCGTAACTGTCGCGGAGCTTCCCGAGGGCGGCGACATGGTCGACATGCCCATGGGTGAGGGCGATGCCGATGGGCACCATGTTGAGCACGTCCACCCGGGAGGCGATTTCAGCCTCGCTTCCGCCCGGATCGATGATGATGCATTCCTTCTTTGTGCTTGAGTAGATATAACAATTTGTCTTCCACGGCCCTACGATAACTCTTTCCACCATGATATGATTGAGACTAAAGGATTGCGCATCCTTATTCAATACGCGATATGACGTGGCAGCTCTTCCTGATCATCCTGCTCGCGCTCGTCTTCTACGCAAGCCTTCCCGCCGTCGGGGCCTTCGTTGCCCGAGGCCATTGGAGGCGCTTCCGCCGCATGGTCAACGAGGTCTCCCACTACCCGACGGCAACCCCCACCGTTGTCGGGCGCGAACGGTCCGGGCCCGTGGGTTCCTATCGTTTTTTCGGAACGTTGGAGGCCATCCAGGGAGATGACCGGATATGGATCACGAACGGTCGTTTCTCCGTGGCGGCTGATCTGCGTAACGTGCACGTGTCCCTCATCCCGGAGGCGGAGGGGGGCGAGGCCGATTCCTGGTCGACGGGGGGACGCGCCGGCGCTGCCCTCGGGAGCGTGCCCTGGAGCCGGATATTCTCCCTGCCCGAAGGCACGCCCGTGTTCGTCGGTGGCCGGCTGTTCGCCGAGGAAGGACGCGGGATATTCCGCGACACGGGGAAGTCCCGACTCCTCGTGGTCATCCATGACTGCCCGCGGGAGAGCGTCGTTCTGCGCGCCATCAGCAGTGGCAGGCAGCGGAATGAGATCGTGAACTCCTTCACCCTGCCCTCCGTTGCCGTCGGCTCCCTTTCCCTCCTGCTTTTCGCCTTTTCCCTGCTCGCGCTTCCCGATCGGCTCCTCGCAGTCCTGGCGCTCACCGCCGCCGTCGCACCCGCCTCGCCTTTCCTTCCCCCGGGATTCCCGCTCTATTTCGCCTACCGCGCCTATTGGAAAAAGGCGCGGAATCTCCGCGTGCAGAGGGACGTCATCCGGCTGCCCCTGCGCTATTTCCCCGCGCGGCGGGACAGGTTGGAGCGCGGCACGCTCCTGCCCGACATGGAACCCTATCTCATGATCCGCGGAACGTGGGATGCGGTGGGCGGCACGCTCACCACTGCGGCGGGTGAGCGTCTCACGCTTCCCGCGGAGACTTACCAGATGGATATCATACTCCCGCGCTGGTGGAGGAATCGTGTCGGTGGATCTCCGGGGCAGGCCGTGGTCTTTGCCGGCTACGCCGTCGAAGGCAATGAGCTCATCCTGCGCAGGACGGAAGATCCGATGGCGAACACGCTGATCGTTCCGGGCGACCCCGAGGCGATCTCCCGGGCGAGCGACAACGCGGCGAGATTCTACGAGCTCGTCTCGGGCGCGTTCATCGGGGTGAACATCGCCGTCAACCTTCCCCTCGTCTTCCTGCTTCTGTCATGGTTGATCCGTTGACGGGCCCCGCACGGCGGAGAAGAGGTGGATCTGCTTGTCCCTTTCGGTGAACTTCTGCCCATAGATGGATGTGAGAATGTCCTGGGGTGCCTGGTCTTCGGCAAGGTGAAATCCGCCGTGGAGCGCCACGAGCACCTTGGCCTGCAGGTAATAATCGAAGAAATCAGTGCCGAAGTGCAAAACACCTCCGTCGCATAGTTTCCCGTGCATCAGGGTGAGTGTCTCCATCGTGAAAAAGCGCCGCTTGCGATGCCGGCTCTTCGGCCAGGGGTCGGGAAAATAGATGTGAAACGCGCGCGCGGATCCGGGGGGGAGGTCGGGGAGAAACTGCTCGGCGGTTGCATGAACGATCGCGATATTCGCAAGACCGCGCTTCTCTGCCTTTTCCCGCGCCTTGCGGCATCGCTTGGCCTTGATGTCGATACCGATGAGGAGCGTCTGCGGCCTGCCCGGGGCATACGAGACGAGGAAATGCCCGTTGCCGCAACCGATCTCGACCTCGCAGCAGCCCGCCGGCGCGCAGCCGTCGAGGAGGTCCTGGAGGGTCACTTCTCCTCTTTCTCTTCCTTCTTTTTGGCGTAGTTGACGGTGATGGCGCGACCTTTCAGCTCCGTGCCCGTAAGCTTCGCAATGGCATCCTCCGCCCGGCCCGGGACGATATCGACGAAAGAATATTTCTCGAAGACCCGCACGCCGCCGATGTCGCCCTCCAGGAGCTGCAGCTTCTCCGTGAAGAGCTGCGTCAGGTCGCGCGCGTAGACGCGCCTGTTGCGGCCGATGCTCACAAAGAGCTGGGCGAACTCGCCAGGCTTCCGTTCCGGCCGCGGTTGCCGGGGGCCTTCGGGCTGGCGCTGCGGCCGCGCGACTGCTTCCGGCGTATTGCGCCCGAATCGTCCCCGCTGCCCGCGGGGAGGGATGGCGACGGGTTCGGTCGCCTGCGCATGTGCCGGCGTGCGGGCTTGCGCCTGCACGGGCGGCTTCCTGCCGACCGGTGCGAGCGACGGCAGCTGCGCCTTCAGCAGGGCGGCCATGAACAGGGGTCTCTGCAAAAGAGGGACCTGCCTGCGGATGTGCGACCGCAGATGGGCGAGCTCGGAGGGATCGTCCTCCTTCATGCGCTGCACCACCCGGTCGATGGCGCCCGTGAGAACAGACTCGTCGTCCGGGATCTCTTGTGTGTTGAACGCCATGCCGATTGCCTCCTGCAGCCGTGTGAAATCCCTTTCGCGCCCCTGTTCGACGAGGGCCAGGGACCGGCCCTGCTTCACGAAGCTCGGGATCGCCCCGCGGAAGCCCACGCCCGGCAGCTCGTAGTAGACGACCGTGACCGGGGAGAGCTCCCCGAAGTCTGCGGAGAGATTTCCCGCGCCGAGGGGAAGGAAGAGCGCATCGAGCGAGCGCCGGGAAAGGGCGAGCACGGCGCTGCGGAGCTCCGCGGAAATGCGCCCCGCGGCGGCGGCGGCCGACGATGAGGAGCCGGACGCGGCGCGAAGCCCGTACCCGCGCAACGTCTCGATGATCCGCGCGGCATCCGTCCGCGGGAGATGAAAAACGATCACCGGCGCGAGCCGATGGCCGAGGATGATCCTGGCCAAAGCGTCCGCGCGGGGCATTGTTCCCAACGCAAAGGCCATGTGCTCGCTCGGAGACTGGGCCGGCGCCGCGGCAGTCTTTTCCTCGTGTGTGAGAAGAACCGGATGATGCAGCAGCCCGAGCAGCTCGTTGTCCTCTGTAAGAGGGGACCGCGAGAGCAGGACAAGCTGGGGTCGATGGGGGAACTTTTCAAATATGAACTGCACGTCCTTGACGAAATCCGCGCGCGCTTCGCTCGGGGGCTCGATCATGACGAACACGCTGAGGTCGGCGAATCCGAGGCCGCCCCGCCGAACATGATCGATCACCCGCAGCGGGGTGCCGGCCACGACCGTGGACCCCTTTTCCAGCCGCCGCTGCTCGCGCCGGGCGTCCTCGATCTCACCCAGCGGCACGAACGCGGGGGCGTCCTTCACGACGCGCGCAAAACGCGCCCAGGCGCGGCCGATTTTCGCCACGTCCTCCATCCCCGGTGCAAGCACCACTGCATGGGGCGTCGGGCCCGCCCCGCGCAGCCCGAGCATGAGGGGCACGACGACACCCGTCGTGCTCCCGGCTCCCGGGGTGAGCTCCACTGCCACGTCCCTGCCCTTGAAGAAGAGCGGTATGAGTCTCGACTGCAGAGGCGTGAGGGCCTGGAAACCTGCCCGACGAACGGTCTGGAGAACATCGTCCTGTGATGGTACTATAGCGGAGTGCATTTACTTTTTTCGAGGATAGAGAATCAGGCCTGTGGTGTCAAGGAGAGCCTTATGAAGCAAGCATTTTGCCATTTGTGTCTCGATGTGCCGCGATGAAGCGAATACTCTGCCTTTGCGCAATTGCGCTTCTGGCCGGCGGCTGCCTCGCGGCGGCGGACACCTTCCGCTTCGCTTACACGAAGGGGGAGAAGTACCGCATCGTGTCGCAGATCAAGGAATCGGTTTACGTCAACGGCACGTTCTCCCATGATTCGGATATCCTGGACAAGATCGCCGTGACGGTGACGGACACGAAGGGGGACGCCGGGTATCACGACGTCACCTACGAGGATTCGGAGCGCGTCGTCGGCTCGACCGCCCCGTACGACTGGAGCGAGGAATACACGTCCACGTTCTGGCGGGACGGCAGGGGCGCCTACTCGGTGGATCCGTCCCTTTTCATGCCGATGGTCAGGGACGTCCCGCTCTTTCCCGACGGCGACATCAAGCAGGGTGATACGTGGAGCGCCCGCGGGAGCGAGGTGGATGACTTCAGGGCCAATTTCGGGATCCCGCAGCCTTTTCAATTCCCGATCAATGTGGACTACACCTATGCCGGGAGGGAAACGCGTGACGGCGTCGCCTGCGCGGTCTTTTCCATCAATTATGAGATCTTTCATCCGGTGACCGCGACGGGCACGGGGAAGATGTATCCGACGCGGGTTGCCGGCTATTCGCACCAGAAGTTCTGGTGGGACATTGCGGGGCGACGACCCTTGTATGATGAGGAGAGCTTCGACTTCCTTTACTCCTTTAATACCGGCGACCAGATTGAATACAAGGGCACTTCACAGGGGACCCTCATCGCCGCCGCACCGCTGGACAAGACGCAGGTGGCCGAAGACATTCAGAAACAGATAGACGCGCAGAAGATACCGGGCGTGACGGTCGCGCCGAGCGCAACCGGCGTCACTATCACGATGGAAAACGTGAACTTTNNGCGCAGTATCCTGACAGGGACATCGCCGTGAGTGGATTCACAGCCCGCGCGGCAGGCTACACCGAGGCGGACTACCAGAGCCTCTCGACGCAGAGGGCGAAGGCCGCCGCCAATTTCCTCCTCTCGATCGGGGCGCGAAAAGCGTCCCAGATGACAGTGAGAGGCATGGGAGCGGGCTCGCCCATCGGCGACAACTCAAACGAAGAAGGAAGAAAGAAAAATCGCCGGGTGGAGATCACCATCCTGGAAAACTGAAAACCACATTCCC
>PMDT01000068.1 GCA_003154555.1 Spirochaetaceae bacterium | reverse complement strand
CTATTCGTGGCCGGGCAACGTCCGCCAGCTCCGCAACTCGATAGAGAGCGCCGTCGTCATGGGCAAGGGATCGACCATCACGCTGGAGGATCTTCCGCCGAATATCCGCGGCGAACCCGGCGGGGATTCTTTGCGTCTTCCGTTGGGCACCAGCCTGGCGGATATGGAGAAAGAGGTGATCCGGTCCACCCTCGCGCGGGAGGCGGGAAATAAGAGCAGAACTGCCGAGATTCTAGGCATCGGGCGGAAGACGCTCCACCGCAAGATCGAGGAGTACGGTTTATGAAGCGATCCATCGTGCGAAGAACGGCGGGAAGCTCAGTGTTCCTGGTGGTCACTATTGCGCTGCTCGCCGCCTGCTTCCTCGTGGGAACGCGTCTCGGCGGCATCCTCGTGACCGATGCCCGATTCCTCGCCACCACCACTGCCGATTTCCAGGACGTGGTGGTGCAGGCAAGCGCCCTTCGGAGCGATCGCGACACCGAAAGCCTCCAGGCCGACATCCAGAAGGTCGTGCGGGCCAACGCCGCCCTGCTCACCGCAGCCTCCTCACGGGTGGCCACCCGGATCGACCCGCTGGTCTATTCCGCCGTCGTGCGGAGCGAAATCGCGGGGATTCCCGAATCCCTGGGGGCAGATTGGCAGCTTACCCTTTCATCCTACCTGGACACCATGGGCCGATCGCTCGATCCGGTCGGCAGCCGCGGCGATCCCGCCGCCGACGCGGCCCGATTCCTCTCATCCGCGAAGGATGTTTCCCAGCACATCGGCGAGGCGCTGCGCGGCATTTACGATGCGCGCATGGGCGCCCTGCGTTCGATGCTTGTTCTCTTTGGCCTGATCCTCGTGATCGGCACACTGTCGGCCCTGGTCTACACCCTGGTCACTCTCTCCGCGCTTCGCCGGGACCTGCGGACGCTCGGTCGCGCAGGGCGCTGGATCGCGGAAGGTGACTTCAGCTCGCTGCCCGCACCCGAGCGCGATGACGAGATTGGCACACTGATTGGTCAGCTCCGCTCCCTCGGTCCGCTGGAGACGATGGTGAGCGGGCTGCGCGCGCGCGCAGATCGCGTCATCGAGGATGACAGACAGATCGGGGAAGCGGTCCGCAAGAGCGTCTCCGCGGCGAAGGCCCACGTCAAGACGCTGGAGGAGGCGGGGCGTGATTTTGCCGGCATGGTGAGCACGGTGCGCAAGGTGGAAGAGATGGCCGCGGAGGGTCGGGTCGTTGCGCGGGAAAGCGGCACGTCGCTTGAGACGTCCCTCGCCGCGATCACCCGCGGCACGGAAAGCATCCGGATCCTGGAGGATCGCACCGCGCGCATCGAGGAAGCGGTCTCCGTCATCGGTGATGTGGCCGACCAGACGGAGCTTCTCTCCCTCAACGCCGCCATCGAGGCGGCGCGCGCCGGTGAGGCGGGCAGGGGATTCACCGTGGTGGCCCAGCAGGTGCGCAAGCTCGCGGACCGCAGCGCGCGCGCCGCCTCGGAGATCTCTGATCTCGTCCAGGCGATTCTCGACGCCGTGAAAAAGATCGCTGCGGACGCGCACGAATCCCTGATGAGCGGAAATGCGTTGAAAGACGATCTTGAAAAGATCGGCGTCGCCATCTCCTCCATCGCGGACCTGTCGCGCATGGCGACGACCGCGGCCGGGAGGGCCGAATCCGCGATCGGCTCGATCCAGGCGGGAGTGAACGAGGCGGCGCGAAGGACAGAGGATCTCACCGCGGCCGACCGCTCGCTTCGCGTGATGCTCGCAGAGCTCGCCGGCGCGCTGCGGCGCATCCAGATCCAGAAGGCGCCCGCTGGCCTGCCCGACGTGCCGCGGCATGACGGCGCGCCGCCCGACGTGCCTCGTCATGAAGGCGTCCTGCCGCTATCCCTCGGGATCGTGCCGGTTGATGCCGCTCCTCCCGCGGCGCGCGCGACTGCCGAAGAGATGGCGGCCGGCGTGGAGGCTCCTGCGGCGACATTCGCCGACGCCGAGCTCGAGGAGCTTGAGACAGTTGATGAATGAACGCGCCCGCACCGTCGGGCAGTGAGATCTCTCCTGTATGCTGAGTCATTGTGCGGCCGGTCACTGACGGCCGTCAGGCTTCAGTCCAGCTCGACCTGTGCGGCCTGCTTCCCTTGCTTTCGCGCGCTGAGCACCGCGTAGCCGGCGATTGCCACCAGCCAGACGCCGACGAGAAGGAAGAACGCGGGCCACACCGCAAGTCGCCGTGAGACGATGGCCGCGATACCGAAAATGGCGCACGCCGTGTAGACGAGCCCCAGGAGCTGGTTTTTCGACACGCCAGCGGCCAGCAGCTTGTGGTGAACATGATCTTTGTCCGGGGCGTAGATGGGCCGTCTCCTGCGGACTCGTCGCACGATTGCGCTCGCCGTGTCAAGGATGGGCAGGAGGAGCACAGTAGCCGGGGCAATCATGTCGCTCACATCGGTCTTTCCCGGGGCGAGCGTCAGCGGCAGCGTTGCAAGGATGAACCCGATCATCAGGCTCCCGGAGTCGCCCATGAAGATCCGTGCAGGCGGGAAGTTGTAAAGGAGAAAGCCGAAGACGGCGCCGACGAGAGAGAAGGCGATGACCGAGGGGGCCCCGCCGTCTCCCTGGAGACAGAGCAGGCCAATGGAAAGCGCCGCGATGATGCTGATCCCACCCGCAAGACCGTCGACGCCGTCCACGAGATTGATCGCGTTGCTGATGCCGACCAGCCAGAGAATTGTCAGGGGGTAGGAGAACACTCCGAAACCGATCGGCGAAAGGCCGGGAATGCTGAGCCGCGAGATCGTGAATCCTCCCACGGTCACGAGCGTGGCCGCGATGACCTGGAGCGCAAGCTTCAGGAGGGCGCGGAGATTGTGGAAGTCGTCGACGAGCCCCATGCCGTTGATGATGCCGAATGCNNGATGAGCGGCAGGAGGAGGGGAACGGCGAGCGCAGCGACGAGGAATCCGAGAAAGATGCCGACGCCGCCCAGCCGCGGGACGGGATCGGTGTGGATCTTGCGGGCATTCGGCAGATCGTACCATTCCCGCTTGTGCGAAAGGGAAATGATCACCGGAATCAGCGCCGCACAGATCCCGCACGCGAG
>PMDT01000382.1 GCA_003154555.1 Spirochaetaceae bacterium | reverse complement strand
GTCATCGGCATCGGCACGACGCTCATCCTTCTTGCATTCCGGGTCGAGTTCGCCGTCACGTGGGGCTTCCTCACGATCATCCTCAACTTCATCCCGGCTCTTGGACCCATCACGGCGGTCTCCCTCCCCACCCTGATCGCCATCATCCAGTACCCCGGCTTCATCGTTCCCGTGGCGATTGTCGCCTGCCTCACGATCCTGCACCTCACGATCACGAGCTNNGTGATCTTCGTCGCGCTGTTCTTCTGGGGCTGGATGTGGGGCCCTGCCGGGGTCGTGCTCGGGGTGCCGGTCACGGCCACGTTGAAGATCATCATGGAGCGGATCCCTGCCACCGCGCACATCGCGATCCTCCTTGGCAAAACCCGGCGACGCAGGCCGCGGCGCCCGATCCGCGAGATGGACGCGCACGAATAGCGCGCCGCATCCCCGCCCAGCAGTTCTCATTTTGGACCTTCTTGAGACAGGGAACAGGTATGCACACTTTGAAAACGGCCTTCATTGGACAAAATGAGAACTGCATCATTCAGTCATCGTACTGACATTTGCTGATCCCCCTGAGTTTACGTTGACCAAAGCCACGCGGCCTTCTACTATACTAGAAGGGCTTCGTGCCCCGATGGAGGATGTGATGCTGGTCAAGGAGCGAATGACGCGCAACCCGCTTTCCATAAAGCCGGATACCGGCGTCTCGGAAGCGCAGACGATGATGAAGCGGGAAAAGATCCATCACCTGCCGGTGCTCGACAAGGATGAGAAGCTGGTCGGCATCGTGACGGAAAAGGATCTCCTCTACGCATCCCCGTCCGTGGCAACGACGCTCAGCGTCTACGAGATGACCTCGCTCCTGGCGAAGCTCCACGTCGACAAGGTGATGACCCGGGACGTCGTGACGATCACGGAGGACGTTCCCCTGGAAGAGGCGGCGCGCATCATGGCGGACAGGCGCATCGGCGGGCTGCCTATCATGCGCGGCCCGACGCTTGTCGGCATGATCACGGAGAGCGACCTCTTCCGCATCTTCATCGAGCTGTTCGGCGCGCGGCAGAGGGGCGTGCGCGTTTCCCTCACGATGCCGAATGAAAAGGGGGAGCTTGCAAGGATCGCCGCGGCGGTTGCCGGCGCGGGAGGCAACATCATCGCGCTGGGGACATTTCTCGGCGACGACCCGGGAAGCGGGCGCTGCACGCTGAAAGTGGACGGTGTGACGCGGGAGAAGCTCGTGGCCGCCCTCACGGCGGTGGTCCGCTCAGTCGATGATGTGAGGGAAGGGTAAGGAAGCATCATGGAGCAGAGACGCCTGACATTGTCCCTGCGGGGCGGAGAGGTCCCTTTCTCACCGATCCGCAAGCTCACGCCACTGGCCGACGAGGCGAAAAAGCGCGGCATCCAGATCCATCACCTGAATATCGGGCAGCCGGATATCCGCACGCCGCAGCCCGTGATCGATGCCTACCGCAACTTCGACGCAGAGGTTCTGGCCTACAGCCCGTCGCTGGGCATTCCGTCGCTGCGCGAATCCATTGCCGCCTACCATCGCCGCTATGGCCAGCCCATGGAGCCGCGGGACGTCGCGGTGACCGTCGGCGGTTCAGAGGCGATCTTTTTCGCGCTTTCCGCCGTCTGCGATCCCGGGGATGAGATACTCGTCCGCGAGCCATTCTACGCCAACTACATCGCCTTTGCCGCCATGATTTCCGCAAAGGTCGTGCCCATTCCCTCCTCCATCGACAACGGTTACGCGCTGCCATCCCGGGAGGAGATCGCCCGGTTCATCACCCCGCGCACAAAAGTGATCCTTTATATTTCCCCGGAAAACCCCACCGGCATCGTCTACGACCGACAGGAGATGGACAGCCTGCGCGAGCTGTGCGAGCGCTACGGGCTCTACCTCATCTCCGACGAGGTCTACCGCGAGTTCATCTACGACGATCACGTACGCTTCACCTCGGTGCTCGACCTGCCGGGATTCGAGCAGCACGCCATCCTCGTGGACTCGATTTCCAAGCGCTTCTCGTCATGCGGCGCGCGCATCGGCTGCATCGCGACGTACAACCGCGGCGTGATGGACCTCGTCGACAAGTTCGCCCAGGCGCGGTTGTGCCCACCCACCGTCGGGCAGCTCGCCGCGGATGCCGCCTATCGCATGGACCCGTCGTACTTCGTCCCCATCAAGGAGGAGTACCGCCGGCGGCGTGACGTGCTGGTCAGTGGCCTGCGCAAGATCCCCGGCATCACCTTCCACGTGCCGGAGGGCGCCTTCTACCTGATGGCGCGACTTCCCGTTGACGATGCGGAGGATTTCTGCCGGTTCCTGCTCGCCGATTACTCCCTCGGGGGCAAGACCGTGATGCTCACCCCGGGGGCCGGGTTCTATTCGACGCCGGATAAGGGGCGTGACGAGGTGCGTATCGCCTATGTCCTGGAATCGCCCAAGATCGTTGAGTCGGTCGAAATTCTGGCCCAGGCGCTTGCCGCGTATCCGGGGGCAAAGAAGTAGCCTTTTGCCGGACGGGCAGGGGCAGAAGTATAATAACGGGAGGCGCAATGCGACGACAGAAGCCGCTCATGGTGATCGGTCACAAGAATCCGGACACCGATTCGGTCTGTTCGGCCATTGCCTATGCGCGCTACAAGACAGAGATCCTGAAGGAAGAGGCCAGCCCGCGCCGCGCGGGCAATGTCAACCCGCAGACCCAGTTCGTGCTCCAGCGCTTTGAAACGGAAGCCCCGCCGCTTGCCACCGACGTGCGTTCCCGCATCGAAGACATCATGATCCCGCGGGCGGACCTGATCACCCTGCGGGAGAAGGACACGCTGGAGCGCGCCTGCGACCTGCTCACGCAAAACCACTTCTCCTTCCTGCCCGTCGTGGATGCGTCCAACGGCTGCATCGGCAAGCTCACCGCGCTGCGCCTCGTCGGTGTGCTGCGCCGGGTGGCCGCCGGATGCCACGACGACCAGCCCATTGGTCCCGCGGACAAGGACCTGCTGTCGGGCACGGTGAGCGCGCTCGTCGACCGGACACACAAGACGTTCCGCGCGGACGACATCGTCCGCGACGTGCTGCGGGAGATCAGC
>PMDT01000203.1 GCA_003154555.1 Spirochaetaceae bacterium | reverse complement strand
CGGAAGTGGGCAGGGCGGCTTCTCTGACGGAGTCCGCGGATGCCACGATTCTGTGCTCTTTTCCCATCGGGTCCGGCAACCTCGGAAACCTGAGGCTTGCTGCCCGCGCGCGGCGGCTTTTTATCCTTCAGCCGGGGGCGGCGGATCTTCAGCGAAGCTTCTTTTCAGAGGAGGGACAGTCACTGTTCGACGAAGTCTGCCGGAAGGCTCGAATCCTCGGCTACGAGGAGATTCTCACGGCCCTGAGCGAGGCCGCTTCCCGCCATTCCTGACCGGTTTGCCGCGTGTCGTGCCGTGGCGGCGCGCCCAGTCTCCCGGCAGGGTTATTTCTGCGGCTTGTTGTCCTGCAGCTCCAGGAACTTGTCGATCGGTTCATTGTCCGCGAGATATCCGAGCTCTATGGCGATTTCGCCGAACAGTCGTGCGTCCCCCTCCTTTTGATGATTGATCACGGTGGCCACCTGAGAGCTTGACATGACTCCGTTCTGGACAAGATATTCACCGATTTTCCCGGCCATACAACCTCCCGTGACGATTCAAGATACTGCCGGAGACGGGGGTCGAACCCGTATGCCCCTTGCGAAGCAGAGGATTTTAAGTCCTCTGTGTCTGCCAGTTCCACCACTCCGGCCTTCCACGGTACCCCGCGGAGTTGCATGGATGCGAAGGCTCGGCCGAGTCCCTTCCGCGGTATTCCGCGGAGTTGGATGGACGGTAGGCCGAGCAGGCCCTTCCACGGGCCTCGTTTCGTGCATCCGCGGCCACCGACCTGCGGCATTCCATGCATCCCTTGGCCATCGCTCCATGGCTACGGCACCCGCGCCGTCCGTTTCCACGCCGATTTTCGAAAAAAGCGTATCGTTTTGCCGCCTGTCGAGTCAAGACAATCGGGTCGAGCGCCGAATATAGACTGAGGATTTTCCCGATGATGGGCAGGCGTGCACATGTATGTGGCCTCATCTTTCTGCTGCTGAGTTCCGTCGCTTTGTTTGCGACTGACACCCAGTACACGATAAAGGAAGGTGAAACCCTCTTCTCCGTGGCGCGCAAATTGCAGGTCCCGGTGGATCTCCTGAGCAGGATGAACGGAATTGTCGATACCGGCAAGGTGAAAGCGGGAACCGTGCTCAAGGTGCCCATCGTCTATGTTGTGAAAAAGGGCGATACCCTGTACGGAATTGCCCGCGCATTCTCAATCTCCCTTGCAAGCCTTATGGACGCGAACGACCTGGGAGAGCAGGCCAAACTGAAGGTGGGCGAGAAGCTCGCCATCCCTGCGACAGGGGAAAGCGCGACGCCCGCCGATCAGCAGGCGGCCGGCGGGAATACGCCGACCGTTGTCTCGGCACCTCCGACAGGCGATGGAGCGGTTCCTGTCACCCGGGTCGCGGGGAGTTTCGTCTGGCCGCTCACCGGCAAGCGCGCGCCGGAAAACGGCAAGCTTCCAGGGCTGGTCTTCTATGGCGCCGCGGGAGACGTGGTCCATTCCGCCACCGCGGGGGAAGTCAAATGGGCGGCGACATTCTGGGGCCGCGGAAAGATCATCATCGTGAAGCAGGCGGATGGGACGCTTCTCACGTACAGCGGAAACCGGGAGATCCTCGTCAATGTCGGTGACCGCGTCAGCGCAGGAACCGAGATTGCACGGCTGGGAGACAGCCCCGAGGGAGGGGGCGTGAGGCTGCATCTCAGCATTCAGGATTCAAGCGGGCACATCGTGGATCCGGAGAAATACTTCTCCGCGAAGAGCTAGATATGAAAGGGTGTATATGGGAAGGCACCTCGAAAAGCAAAGGGCAGGGAGCCCACCCCGGGCGGGCTCGGGAATAAGGAACCCCGGGACGGCGCGCGCTGGACTTGGAAGCGAGCCGCCCGAACACGGGCTCGGCGGTTCCCGGGAGAGCACGGTCGCGATCATGGACGGCCCGCGTCAGGCCGAGGCTCCCGAGGAGAAGGATCTCCTCGCTCTCTACATCCGTCAGATCGCCCGCTATTCCCTTCTCACGGGACAGGACGAGCAGGCCATCGGCGGTGCGATTCACGTCGCGCGCGAGGAGCTGGCCGGTCTGGAGGCAAAGGCCGCGGCATGCAAGGTGCCGCGCAGGTCGTATCTCCGCCGCAAGGCTGAAATGGAGCACGAGATCGGCCAGCAGAAAAACCGGCTGATCCTGGGCAACCTGCGGCTGGTGGTCTCCGTGGCAAAAAAGTATCAGCATCGAGGGGTCTCGCTGCTGGATCTCATCGATGAGGGCAATATCGGGCTCATTGAGGCTGTCGAACGTTTCGATTACCGCAAGGGCTGCCGGTTTTCCACATACGGAACGTGGTGGATCAAGCAGGCGGTCATCAAGGCGCTCGCGGAAAACGGGAAGGCCATCAAGATCCCGATCCACCTGCTCAACACGATCAAGAAATGCTTCTCGATCGCCCGGCAGCTTACCCAGGAGCTGGGCCGGGAGCCTACCAACGCGGAGATCGCCGACTACCTTCGGATTTCAAAATCACGGGTCGAGGAGCTCATCAGCCTGTCCTGGGACCCGACGTCCCTTGACACGCCGATCGCCGGGGAAAACCCGACACGCCTTGCCGACCTTATCAGGGACGACATGTCGGAAAAGCCGTTCGAATCCGCCTTTGCCCTGGCGCTCCACGACACCCTCATGATGGTGCTCGACAAGCTGAACGAGCGGGAGATGCGGATCATCAAGCTGCGTTTCGGCCTGGACGGGGAGGGGCCTTTCACGCTGGAGGAGACGGGAAAGATCCTCGGCATCACCCGCGAAAGGGTCCGCCAGATCCAGGAGCGCGCCATCGTGAAGCTCAAACAGCTACGCGTGTCGGCGGAGCTCGAAACCTTCATCCAGGAATGAGGCAATCGTCGAACGGCGGCAACCTTGACACGGGGTGGGACCGCTTCTACAATAGGCTCGGTAACACGAAGGAAGATGCATGCTCACCACCTATTCCTTGAGCGGTCTCACCGTGGTCACGCCCGCATCCGCGCTGCCCGGCAGCAGCATCCAGGTGGACCAGAAAAAGCTGGGACGCCTGGAGGGGAAAAGCAAGTTTGATCTTCGCTTCGGAGACGGGTTCGTCGCGTTCCCCGCTCTGATCAATATCCACGATCATTTCAACGGCAACTACCTTCCGAAGGTCGGTCCCCCGCCCGGGGAGTTCTATATCAACTGGGCCACCTGGGACCGGGATTTGAAGAATTCCGACGTGATCAAGGTCGAGCGCGCGCGCACGAGCGTTGAGGAGCGGTATTTCCTCAGCGCGTACAAGAACATCTTTTCCGGCGTCGTGACGGCGAACGACCATTTCCCCCACGAATTCAACGAGCCGTTGATACCGCGCCTGCCCATGCGGGCAATCAGGAACTACACGCTGTCGCACGCCTGCTCGTCATTCGATCTGCGCTGGGGCGATGGCTTCGAGATCGAGCATGCTCGCGCGAAGAAGATGAACTTCCCCTTCATCACCCACCTGGAGGAGGGCTTCGACCCGGAGACCCAGGGAGGGATCGAAACGCTTGAAGCGGCCGGATGCCTGGATGACCATACCGTCATGATTCATTGCATCGGCTTTTCCGATGAAGACATCGTGAAGGTCGCCCGGGCGGGAGCGCACGTGGCGTGGTGCGCGAACTCGAACATCTTCATGTTCAACGTCACCTGCAAGATCAAGAAGATGCTGGACGCGGGGATCAACGTCGCGATCGGGACGGACTCGACCGCCACGGGCTCGATCAACCTCCTCGAGGAGATGCGGTACGGCCGCGAGGTCTACCGCACGATGTACGCGGAGGACCTTTCCGCGAAGACAATCGTGAACATGGTGACAGTGAACCCGGCGAAGGCGTTCCGGATCCAGAAGGAGACCGGCACGTTGTCGGAAGGGCGGCTGGCCGACATCCTGATCGTTCGCCAGCAGAAGGACGACCCCTGGGAGTCCCTGGTGGCGGCCCGCCCGGAAGACATCGAGCTGCTCGTGCAGGACGGCTCGCCCATCTTCGGGGACGCTCGGCACGAGGAGCTTTTCTCGGGCCGTGGTGTTCCCTACACGAGGGTGGCCATCCGCGGCCGGCAGATGCTGGTCAAGGGCGACCCCGTCGGGCTCATGGAAAGGGTGCGCAAGGCGGTCGGGTTCCGCAAGGTTCTTGACTTCATACCCCTGGACCCCTAGGGTTCACTCAGGAGCGGATGGGAAGTGTCTCCCAAGGCTGTACAGTACAGGGCCAACTCGATCATCTACTTCAAGGGTGACCAGAGCGACCGCATCTTTCTGCTCAACGCGGGGAAGGTGAGCCTCAGCTACGTCGACATCGAGACGGGGCAGGAGGTGCGGGACCTGATCAAGATGGGGGAGTTCTTCGGTGTGAAGTCGGCGCTCGGCCGGTACATGCGGGAAGAAACGGCCATCGTTCTGCAGGATTCCAACGTCATGGTCTTTTCCGTGCCCGAGTTCGAGCAGGTTGCCTCGAAGAACCTTCGTATCATTACGAAGATGCTCACCGTTTTCTCCAACCAGCTGCGGCGCATCCACCGCCAGGTCCAGAACCTCATGGTCAGCGACGAGCAGGTGAATCCCGAGACCGGGCTGTACAAGATCGGCGAGTACTACCTGAAGAACAAGCGATACGGACAGGCTCTGTATTCGTTCAAGAGATACCTCGTGTACTATCCCACTGGTTCGTACGCGACCGAGGTGACCTCGAAAATCGTGCAGGCGGAGGAGTTCCTTTCCCGGTACGGCTCGGGAACGCCGTCGTCCCCGCCGCCCGGTCCTGCCGCCGTTGCCGCCGGCCCGGCTCCCCGCGCTGCCGCTGCCGCGCCCGCCCCGGCCTCCGAAGAGACATCCGAGCTTGCCCAGCAGTACTACAACGCCGTGAGCCTCGTGAGCCAGGAAAAGTACCTGGAGGGATTCAAGGCATTCAAGAAGATCCTCGACGGCGGGCCGGATCCCGAGTACACCGCGAAAGCCGAGTTCGAGATGGCCAAGTGCCTGTTCTACCTGAAGCAGTACGACAGCTGCATCAAGAGCTTCACGGGGATCGCCCAGAAATTCCCCAAGCATCCGGAGCTGAAGGACGCGCTGTTCTTCGTCGGCCGTTCCTACGAGGAAAAGGGCGACAAGGCCAGGGCGGGCGGCCTGTTCAAGAAGATCATCAGCATGGGCCCTGAAGACGATCCGGTGGTGAGGAAGGTGAAAAAGGCTCTCCGCGCGCTCGAGGGGGCCACCGCATGAGCCCGGTCGCCGGCCCCGATCTCTCCATGTTCAACCGTTTTTCGAAGATGTTCCGCAAAGGGGACATCATTTTCTGCGAGTACGAACCGGGGGACACCTTCTACCTCATCCAGTCCGGGCGTGTCCAGGTCGTGCGGATCATCGGTGAGCTGGAGAAGAACATCGCCATTCTCAATCCCGGCGACTACTTCGGCGAGATGTCCATCCTCGAGAATGTCCCGCGGTCGGCGACCACGATCGCCCTGGACGACGTGAAGGCCCTCGAGTTCAGCCGCGAGAACTTCGAGGTCCTGACGCTGGGCAATCCCCAGATCGCCCTGAAGCTCCTCAAGGGGTTCGTGCAGAGGATCTACGCGCAGAAGCGGACATTCATGATTCTCACGCTGGACGACGTCGAGGCGAAGGTCGCCGACGTCTTCCTCATGCTCGCCGAAAACCTTTCGATCGACACGACGTCGGTGGACTCCATCGAGTTCAAGAACACGGTGGACGACCTCTCTCACTGGGCCGGCATTCCTTCGGGGCAGTGCCGCGANNGTGAAGAACATCAACGACTTCGCGCGCTTCGTCAATTCACGCCGCAAGCACCAGGAGAAATAAAGGGGCGCCTCCGCTCCGCTGATGGAAAAAACGCGCCCGGTGCGCGCTAGATCCCGAGGTACGCGGTCTTCACCTGCGGGTTGTCGGCAATGTCCTTCGCGACACCTGACAGCACGATTCTTCCCGTTTCCAGCACGTACGCGCGGTGGGCGACGGAGAGGGCCATCTGGGCATTCTGCTCGACGAGGAGAATGCTCGTCCCCTGCTTGTTGATTTCCACGATGATGCGGAAGATTTCCTCGACGAGAATCGGGGAGAGACCCATCGACGGCTCATCGAGGAGCATGAGGGTCGGCTTGCTCATGAGTCCGCGCGCCGTGGCCAGCATCTGCTGCTCCCCGCC
>PMDT01000273.1 GCA_003154555.1 Spirochaetaceae bacterium | reverse complement strand
CTGTGCAAGCTCCGCCTCGAGCGCCTGGTGACGCGCATCCAGCGCGCTGACATTCGCCGCAAGATTCTCGCGGTAGTGCTCCCGACGCGTAAATGCGACGAGACCCGAATCCCCGAACAGGAATATCGCCAGCGACGCGATGATGAATATGACCATGAGCAGGGGCAGGAGTCGCCGCATGTGTTCTTCTTTTGATAACGGCGGGCCCCCGTATAATAATGAGTGAAAACGGCCTCCGCGGCCAACTGCCGCCCTCCGCACGGGGTGCCGTGCTCCGAATCCATGGCTACAGGCCTCCTTTCGGNNGCCTCCATGCCCGGTATCCAATTGACAACCTGAAAATTGCCGGCGTAAACTGTTCTGCAGTAAATTGATGGAATTATGGGGACGTTTCGCCGATAATGGGGATGGCGACAAACGCATCCTCAGGAGACAGGAATGGCAAGGGAAAAGCAGGGAAGCCCCGAGAGCGAAAAAAAACTCGAACAATACGGCGTCTGGGTGAAAGTGAAACCACGCGCAGTCGCCGCATCCACGCTTCGGGATTCCTTTGAGCTTTCCGATCTCGACACCGCCCGCTCCGCTGGAACAACGGCTGCCGCCGTCGCCGCGGAGGACAGCGAGCTCACAGCGGAAGAAGAGAAGCTGCTGGACGAGCTGGAAACCGAGCTCGATCCCGATGCAGCCTCTGAGAACGTGCTCGTCCCGGAGGAGGAGCCACTCCTTTCAGAGTCCGAGCTCCCCGACATCGAATCGGTCACGGGACGCACGGAGATGTCCGACATCGCCCTTGGACAGCCCACCGATGAAGAGCTTCCCGAGCTGGAGGAAGACAGCGACACGACCCGTTCTTCCGGCACGGACGCCGATGTTGAAGTCACCCTGTCTGAGAATGGCACCGAGCAGGACAAGTTCGGCGACCTGGAGGCGCTGGAGAGCGAGCTGGCCTCCGTCACGACCAAGCGCCGCGATCCCTCGTCGTCCTCGGCAAAAATCCTTTCACGCATCGAGGAAGAGCTCCGCTCCATCCGCACGGACCTCACGCAGCTTCGCACGGAGCTATCGGGCCTGCGGAAAAACGCAGGAGAGTCGGACGGAGAATCTCCCGTCGGCGCGGAGGCGCAGGGCGGATTCTTCGACGAGGATGAAGACGAGACGATCGCCCTGACGGGTGACGAGCTGGATAATATCCTCAACACCGCTGAGATCACCGAGGAAGTGGCCGAAGTCCCGACGCTGGGGGAGGATCTCGACCTCACGCAGGAAGAGGCCGCTGGTCCGGAGCAGATTCTGCAGGGAGACATTCTGAGCTACGAAACTCCCGGGCTGGAAGCGGCGGCATCAGTGCCGGAAGCGCTGGACCTCGAGCTGGGCGAAGAAACGCCGAGCGACGATACGCTTGTCCTCGCCGACGACGACATCCTCTCGACGTCCGACAACGTCCTCGAAGAAGAATCCGCGGTGGACGAGCTTCCCTCCGAGCTCGTGCTGGACGAGCTTGCTGAGGAGCTCGTGGGGTCCACGGCGGAGTCCGGAGCGGACAGCCTGCCGGAAATCGACCTTGAAGGAATCCCGGAGATCGAGACCGAATCTTCCGCCATCGATGGCGGCGCGCCGACTTCGTCGCCGCTTGACGATGAAGGAAGCGAAACCATCGACCTTGAAACGCTCGATCTTGGCGAAGAGCCGACAGTGATCGACGCTGTCCCCGAGCAGGTGGACGAGCTTGAAGCGCTGACGGAAGAGGAGGCAGACGTCGAGCCCCTGGAAGAGGTCGCGGCCGCCGAGGACAAGGCGGACGAAAGCGTCGATACCCTCGCTGACGACGTGGATCTGGAGGCCCTGGCCGCCGAAGCGGAAGAGCTGAATGACGAAATCCCTGTCGCCCCGTCCGTGGATGACCTGGAAATCGGCGAGCTCGAATCACCGCTCGACGAGGCCGCCGAGGCACCGGCCGCGGAAAAGGAAATCGAGATAGAGTTCGAATCCGATCTCGACAAGGAAGCAGAGGAGATGCAGGAGCTCATCCCCGAGCTCGAAGAGCTTGGAGAGTCCCCTGAACCGGCGGCCAGGCCTTCGCCTGCCGCTTCTGCGCCCGCTCTCGAGGCGACGAGCATCCCCGACAACCTGAAAGACGAAATTCGCACCGTGCTCAAGTACATGGATCATTTGCTCGAGGCGCTGCCCGATGAAAAAATCCAGGAATTCGCGAGCTCCGACTACTTCGTCATGTACAAGAAGCTCTTCGAGGACCTGGGACTAGGCGAATAAATGGGCCTTCTCCGGAAGGCGGCCCACGCCGCTACCGTACCCGGTGACATTCCGGAAGCCGCCGCCACGACCACGGTATCTCATGACATCNNCCACCGTACGCGGTGGCATTTCTGAAGCGGCCACCGTACGCGGTGGCATTTCTGAGGCGGCCACCGTCGGTAGCGACATTCAGTCGGCGGCGACATCTGAAGACGTTCAATTGCTCTCCGCGACGCACAGATCGGGCCTGCTTCGCAAGATTGCGGCAGGGATTTCCGGCACACAAGAGACGCCACTCGCCGTCGAGCCTTTCGAAGATGTCCTTGAAATGGAAGAAGGCCGGCCCGCCGATGAGCACCTTACTGAAGAGCCCCTCCCTTTCAAGACCGAAACTCAATCACCTGCTGTGCAGGCTTCGACCGCAGCCCCTCCCCCGACGGACCCGCAGGTACTGACCGGGGAGGTCCTGAGCGCGCTGCGAACCCTTCCGGACGGCGTCGAGCTGCCTTCCCAGCTCTTCTCCATGCTGTTGACGCGTCTTGGGATAAAGAAGGGCGCGCTGCTTCTCTTCGACCCGCTTCGCATGGTCTACGCGCCATGGGCGAGCAGAGGCTATGACCCGACGACCATGCATCGCCTGCGCATCGCTCTTGGCGCCACCGAAAGCTGGAATGCGCTTGCCAATGGAGCGCCGATCCCGCTCGGAGACGCTGCATCTCTCACGCCGTACCAGCCCTATTTCTCCTCCCGCGAGTTTTCCTCGATTTCGAAGATGGTCCTCACACCCTTCATCGCGGAGGAAAAGCTGATCGCCGTTCTCCTCGCCACGGATCTTGTTTCCCCATTCCAGGATGAAACGGCGTTGCTCGAATGTCTCGCACAGGTCGCGCAGGCCGGCGCGAACCGCATTTACGCCGCGCGAGCCTCCCGCATGGCAGACGCGGGGATCGTCGCGGCTGCCTCCCAGACCGCCTCTGACGCCGTGCCGGGGAGCGAGATGACCCGCTTCATCGCCGGTCTTGGCGCCGCACCGAGGCGTGTTCTCCTGGTCTCTCTCTCACTGGAAGAGTTCTCCCGCGCGGTTATCGTCGCCCATCCGCACCTGGACCCTTTTCGCCTGCACGAGGACCTCAGCTACTTTCTCGGGTCTTTCCTCGCGGACGCGGGCAGGATCACGTCGGTTCGGCAGGGCAGGTTCATTGCCGGACTTCCCGACTTCGACCCGCATGACCTGGACCTCTTCCTCCACCAGATGACAAGCTTCCTTCGCGGGCTGTTCGGCGGCAACGGTGCACACGGTGAGCCGACCGGCGCACGGCTGCTGAAAACAGCAACCTGGCCCACCGACGGCGGCGAGCTCCGCGGCATCCTCGAATCGCTCGCGGGCTGAGCGCCCATGATCGAGGCTTTCACCGCGCGATCGGGTGCTCCCTCGCTCCGAATCGACGGCATCTCCTTCCACTCACCCTACGATCCCCGCAAAGAGGCGGCGCGCTTCGTCGCAGAGAACTGCGGCGGCGATTCTCCGGCCACGATCATCGTGCTCGGGGAAGGCCTCGGCTACGTCAGCGAGGCCGCGCAGGCGGCCTGTCCCGGAGCGCGGGTGATCCGCATTTTCTATTCGAAGGAGATTCACGACGCCTCTGCACCCGGCGTGCCCCGCTGGCATCCGACGGCCGGCCTTTCTGTCGTGGATTTTCTCCGTCGGGAGCTCGGCGAGCTCGACGCCGAGGGTCTTCATGTCCTTGAGTGGGCCCCGGCGGCGCAGCTCTTCCCCCAGGTCGCCCGGGAAGCGCGTGACGGGGTCCGCCAGGTCGCCCAGGAGCTCGGCGGGAGCTTTTCCACCATCGCATCGGCGGGAAGGCTGTGGATGCGCAACAGCATCTGCAATTTTCTGAACATCCAGGTGCCGCTCGGAGGCGCGCCTTGCGCCGCGGACCGACCCGTCCTGATTGCCGCGCCAGGCCCGACACTGGAAGAAGCCATCCCCCTGATCACCGAGACACGCGCGGCGATGAATGTATGGGCGCTTCCCTCCGCCTGCGCGGCTCTCCTGGCCGCAGGCGTCGCGCCCGATCTCGTCGTCATGACCGACCCCGGCTACTACGCAATTCATCACCTGCATTTCGACGCGCCCGGTTGCCCGATTGCAATGCCCCTCTCTGCCGCACGCGGCACGTGGGATCTCCATCCTTCCGGTCCAGGGCCGCTATCCACGTTTCTGCTCGCGGAGCCAGTCTTCTATGAGCGGGTTCTGCTCGGCTCCGCGGGAGTCGCCGCTCCTCTCATTCCGCCGCATGGCACGGTTTCCGCGACGGCGCTGGAGCTCGCGCTTGCCTTCACGACGGGGCCGGTGATCATGAGCGGCCTCGATATGTGCAGCATCGATATCAGGTCGCACGCGCGGCCGAACGCTTTCGACAGGATGCTCCAGCTCCAGGCGGATCGGTGCCGTCCCCATTACAGCCTCTGGTACAGCCGGTCCGCGCAGCTCCACGATCAGCCTCTGGCGGGATCAGAGGGCTTCCGCACCACGCCGGCCATGCGCACCTATGCAGGATGGTTCAGTGCACTGCCTGCGGCGGGATCGCGGCGGATATTTCGACTCCTCCCCTCCGCTGTTCCCATTCGCGGGCTGCAGTCCCTCGACCGGGCCGGACTGCACAGTCTTCTGAAGGGGTTCAGGACGGACCCCTCGTCGATGCCCTGGCACCCACTGACGGATTTCCCCGCGCGCGGGCAGCGCCGGGACGCAGTGCGGCGGATTCTTGCGGAATGGCGCGCCGCAATCGCGGATCCGCGCGATCTGCTTTCGCGAATAAACGATTCGCTCGCTATCGACCAGATGCCGCTGGCCCTCGCCCTGCCCTGCGTCATCGAACCGCGCGGTCTTGTCGCGTGCAGGAAAAGGCTGCGTCGGCAGGACAAGGCAGGAGCAATTCTCGCGGCCGAAGAAGCACTTGATGCGTGTCGCATGTTCCTCGACGCGCTTGGCCAAAAGTCACTCGATGAATAGCGGTTTTCCTGCAGTTTTCGCGTCGAACATGGACGCTGTACGGGCGCGCGACCCCGGCCTTGCCCGTGAGCTTCTGATGTCCGAACCCGATCCACGCATCGGTCTTGCCCGCGCCCGTACGGGTGCGCTGGTTC
>PMDT01000005.1 GCA_003154555.1 Spirochaetaceae bacterium | reverse complement strand
GGCTCTCGACAAGAGCATGGAGAAGCTCTCATCGGGAAGCAGGATCACGCGCGCGGGCGACGATGCGTCGGGTCTGGCCGTCTCGGAGAAGATGCGCTCCCAGATCCGCGGCCTCAACCAGGCCAGCACGAATGCCGCCAACGGCATCTCTTTCATCCAGACCACGGAGGGCTACCTCCAGGAGTCGCAGGACATCATCCAGAGGCTGCGCGAGCTGTCGGTCCAGTCGGCAAACGGCGTCTACACCGATGAAGACCGCATGCAGATCCAGGTGGAAGTCTCCGCCCTTGTCAACGAGGTGGACCGCATCGCAAGCCATGCCCAGTTCAACGGCATGAACATGCTNNCATGCTCACGGGCCGCTTCGCGCGCGAATCAGGCCAGAACCTGGTCACCGCCTCCATGTGGCTGCAGATCGGCGCCAACATGGACCAGCGCACGCGCGTGTTCATCGGCACGATGACGTCTGAATCGCTGGGCCTGCGCAACGTCGGCAGCAAGGCCATCATGTCGCTGTCCACACCTGACGGGGCAAACCGCTCGATCGGGACACTGGACGTGGCGCTGAAGGGGATCAACAAGCAGCGCGCGGACCTGGGCGCCTACCAGAACAGGCTGGAATACGCGGTGAAGGGCCTGGACATCGGCGCGGAGAACCTCCAGGCGGCCGAGTCGAGGATCCGCGACGCGGACATGGCCAAGGAGATGGTGGACTACACAAAGAACGCCATCCTCACGCAGGCGGCCACGGCGATGCTCGCCCAGGCGAACACCAAGACCCAGACTGTGCTGCAGCTCCTCAAGTAGAAAGCATCACGTTTCCCGGAGAAAGTCCGGCCTCCGGGGCTGAATAGCCCCGGAGGCTTTTTCCTGCCGGGACCCTTGCCCGCAACGCTTCTCTCCGCTACCTTGCCACTCATGACAACAGCGGTACTCGTCCTGCAGGCGGCCGTGCTTGGACTCGTCCAGGGGCTCACGGAGTTCATCCCGATCTCCAGCTCCGCNNCACCTCGTGATCGTCCCCTGGCTGTTCGGATGGTCGGACCCGGCCCTGGGAAGCCTTACATTCGACGTCGCTCTGCACCTGGGAACATTGCTCGCGGTCGTGGCATTCTTCGCATCCGACTGGGTGCGGCTCATCGGCGCGTGGTTTCGCAGCGTCTTCCGCCTGCGCATCGACGACTCCCCCGACACGCGCATGGCGTGGTACCTGCTCCTTGCCTGTATACCCGGGGGAATCGCCGGCGTGCTGTTCGAGGGTGACGTGACGGCATCCTTCCACGTCGCGCCGATTCCGCGGCTCTCCATGATCCTGATGGCCGTCGCCATCGCGGTCCTCGGCGGCCTGCTCTTCCTGGCGGATTGGCTTGGACAACAGAAACGGCCATTCGCGAAAATCGGCCCGCTGGACGCGGCGGTGATCGGCGTGGCCCAGGCACTGGCGATTTTTCCCGGCGTGTCACGTTCCGGCGCCACCATCACCGCGGGGCTCGCCCTGGGGCTGGAGCGCGATGCTGCCGCGCGTTTTTCCTTCCTGCTCTCTGCTCCCATCATCGCGGGAGCGGGCATCAAGAGCATCTACGAGCTGGCAAGCGGCGCAAGCGCGGGAGCGATCCAGAGAGCGGAGCTCATCATGTTCCCGGTGGGATTCGTGGTTGCCGCGGTCTCCGGCTTTCTCTGCATCAAGCTGCTCCTGTCGTTCTTGCAGAAGCATTCGATGCGGGCGTTCGTCTATTACCGCTGGGGGCTCGCGGCGCTCGTCCTGATTGTCGCCCTGGTCCGCTGAAGGCGGGGCTTATTTCCCGGCAGGGCTCTCCGGCGATCTGCCTTTCGCGCGCACCGATATGTTGCCAAAGAGCAGGAGGATCACGAAGATGGCGGCGAAGAGCAGGCCGTGCTTCGTATGGGGCTGGTCCGTAATAACCGTTCCCAGCCAATAGAAGGCGGCAAGCACCGCGGAGCCGAGTGACAGGATGATGGCGATAACGCCGACGATCCTTGATGCAGTCCGATTCATTATGCTGTCCCCTCCGGGGCGATAGCGCCCCTGCCTACTTGAACGAGATCTTCACCTTGTCCTGGTTGTCGATCTTCACGCCGGGTATCGCTTTCACCATCTTCTGGACCTCGGTGATCGATTGCGTCTGCGATGACGACAGTTTCTTGAACGTCGCGTCGTCGGCCAGGATCTTGGCGAAGTCCATGTCAACGAGTGTCACCGTGGAGCCGTCGACGTAGGCCGCGTTGGTGTCCGTGATCTGCCCCTGGACGACGATCGTGAGGACGATGTGCATGTCGGCATACATCGGCTTCAGCTGCGCCATCATCTTGTCCGCATCCGGCCCGCTTGCCGCGGGGGTGGCCGGCTTGGCGGCCGGCGTGGGTTTCGGGGCAGTGATCGTCAGGGTGGCAGGGGATCCCGGCACGAATGTGAAGATGAAGTTCTCCGCCGGCGTGGTGCCTGCGCTCGTGGAGCCCCCGGACGGCGCGGAGAGACCGGCGGCCGGGTTCTGGCTGAGCTTCAGCTTGTTGATGTCCTTGAAGGCATAGACGACCTTGTAGCCGTTGCCCTTGTCCGTCGTGATCTGCTGCGCTGATACGAACGTGACGCCGCTTCCCATCCGCGATACCTCGTCCTTGAGGCCCTTCTCATTCAATATGCCGCTCTCGATCTTCGCGGGAGAGTCCTTGTTGCCCATGCTCGCCATGAACTCGGCGAAATGCTTGCTCAGCACGATCGTCCGTTCGATCGTTCCGCTGCCATCCGGCTTCACCGCGATTTTCGTGTTCGTGTCGATGCAGCCG
>PMDT01000040.1 GCA_003154555.1 Spirochaetaceae bacterium | reverse complement strand
TGTGCTGCTCACGGGTCTGCAGCGCCAGCCGGTAGGCGGGGTGCCCGTCGGCGTCGACGCTCACCCCGACCAGTCTGCCCGGCATCGACCGCTCGAGCCCCTGGCGCACGGACATGAAGCCCGCGTGCGGACCCCCGAAACCGAGCGGTACGCCGAATCGCTGCGCCGACCCGACCGCGACGTCGGCACCGAGCTCTCCGGGCGGCGTGAGCAGCGTGAGGGCGAGCAGGTCCGAGGCGACGGCAACGATCGCGCCGCGCTCCTGGGCTGCCGCCACGAGCGGCGCGATGTCGCGGACAGTGCCCGACGAGCCCGGGTAGGACAGCAGGAGGCCGAACAGCTCCCCCTCAGGAATCCCTTGGGCGACATCGGCTACCACGATCTCGATGCCGAGCGGCTCGGCGCGCGTGGCGATCACGGCGAGGGTCTGCGGGTGCGTGTCGGCGTCGACGACGAACCGGTGCGCGGCCACCTTCGAGCTGCGTCGTGCCAGCGTCATGGCCTCCGCGGCGGCGGTCGGTTCGTCGAGCAGGCTCGACCCGGCGACGGGCAGCCCGGTGAGGTCCGAGACGACGGTCTGGAAGCCGAGCAGCGCCTCGAGACGCCCCTGGCTGATCTCTGGCTGGTAGGGCGTGTACGCCGTGGCGAACTCGGACCTCGAAATCACCGCGTCCACGACGCTGGGGATGAAGTGATGGTAGGAGCCCGCGCCAAGGAAGCACGGCGTGCTCCCGGCCGAGGCATTGCGCCCCGACCACTCCTCCAGCTCCTTAAGCACCTCCAGCTCTGAAAGGAACGGTGGCAGGTCCAGCTGCGGGAAGCGGTGCTCTTCCGGCACATCGTGGAAGAGATCGGCCACGGAGCCGACGCCGACCGCCTCAAGCATTTTCATCCGGTCGGCGTCGGTGTTGGGAATGAAGCTCATAGGGTCTCCAGGTGCGCGCGGTAGGCAACGGCATCCATGAGCCCTGCAAGCTCTGCCTGGTTGCCTGGCTTCACCTTCACCAGCCACCCTTCGCCGAAGGGATCCTTGTTCACGAGCTCGGGCGACTTTTCCAGATTCTCATTGCGGGCACTCACCACGCCGGAGATCGGGGCGAAGACCTCTTCCGCCGCCTTCACCGACTCGATGACCATGCATGCTTTGCCCGCGTGGATTTCTTTTCCGATGGCGGGCAGATCGACAAACACGACGTCAGAGAGATGGTTCTGCGCGTAGTCGCTGATGCCGAACACGACCTCGCCGCCTTCCACGCGCACCCATTCGTGCGACTTCGTGTAGCGCAGCTTCTCGTCAACCTTGTAGTCCATGCTCACCTCCAGTGGGGCGACGTATAGAAGGGCCGCGCGACGACGCGGGCGGCCTTCGGGGATTCCCTGATGACGATGGAGAGCTCGCCGCCGATGGCGGCGCGAGCGGACTCGACATAACCCATGCCGATGTATTTTCCCGTCGAGGGGCTCCACAGACCGGTGGTCACCCTGCCCACCGTGCGCGCGCCGGCGGCGACGGGATACCCGTGTCGTGGCACGCCCGGGTCCACCATCTGGAAGCCCACCAGCAGCTCGGGCAGCGGCGCGAGGGCCAGCGCCGCCAGGGCCCGGCGGCCGATGAAGTCGTGGCCCTCCAGGCGCACCGCCGCGCGCACGAGCCCGGCCCGAAGGGGATCCGTGCTTTCGTCGATCTCGTTGCCGTAGAGGGGAAGGCAGGCCTCGGCGCGCAGGGAGTCGCGCGCGGCAAGCCCGCACGGCAGGACGCGCTGCGGCGCGCCGCTTTCAAGTATCGCGTTCCAGAGCTCCGCACAACCGGATGCCGGGAGCAGCAGCTCGTATCCTGGTTCCCCGGTGTAGCCCGTCGTGCAGAGAACGATGCGGGCGCCGGCACAGGTGCATTCCACGACGTGATGAAAACCGACGCCGCCGAGATCGAGGTCAGGACAGAGCGGCTGCAGCGCCTGCCGCGCGGCCGGTCCCTGGAGGGCAACGAGGCAGGTCTCCGCGCGCAGATCGCGGATGCTCACGGAGAAGTCCCTGGCGTGGGCCTGCAGCCAGGCGAGATCCTTGGGAGCATTGGAGGCATTCACGACGACGAGCCAGGACTGCGGTCGATGATAGATGAAGATATCGTCGATGACGCCGCCGGCGTCATTCAGGAGCATGCTGTAGTGCGCCCGCCCCGATGCGAGCCGGCTCACATCCCAGGTCTGCACGCGCTGGAGGAAATCGGCGGCCTGCGGACCGGTGATCTCGAAACGTCCCATGTGGTCGATGTCGAAAAGCCCGGCCGCCTCGCGCACGCGCACGTGCTCCTCACGGGGACCCGTGGCGTACTGGACAGGCATGTCCCAACCGCCGAAGTCGACCATCCGGGCGCCCTGGGAAATGTGCCATCCGTGAAGCTTCGTCTCCATGCGGCCTCCAAAAAAAAAGAACGGGCTGCTCCCGTTCTCCTCTGTCTTGGGCCTGAGAGATTGCTCCCGAACCTCTCAAGAGGTCAGGGGATGCCCCTTCGGCGGCCGGGCAGCCCCGCTTTCGCGAAGACCCGACGACTTTCCAGAGTGCCGTCCCGGCGCGATCCTTCTGCCTGAGAGATTCAAGCGGTCCGTGTGTCGGTCCGCCCGTTGCACCTTCGGCGATCGGTCTCCCGATGCTCTCTCGCGCCGTTCATTCGGCAGGACATGCGGAGTCTTGCACGGCCGCCCCGCTGCGTCAAGGGCGCCGATGCTTGTGATAGAATGCCGCCATGAAGCTCCTTATCATCGGTGGCGCCGCGGGCGGTGCTACTGCCGCCGCCCGGGCGCGGCGCATCAGCGAAAGCGCGGAGATCACGATGATCGAGCGCGGCCCCTATATCTCCTACGCCAATTGCGGGTTGGCGTATTACATCGCGCAGGAAATCCAGAAACGATCCAAACTGCTCCTCCAGACGCCGGAAGGTTTTGACAGCCGCTATGGCGTCAAGGTTCTTGTGGAGACCGAGGCGCTGCAGATAGACCGCGGCGGCCGGCGCGTGCGCATCAAGGGGCCCGGAGGGGAGTCGTGGATGCCGTATGACTCGCTCATCCTCGCGCTGGGCGGCACCCCCGTCGTGCCGCAGGTGCCGGGCGTGGATGCGCCTCACGTCTTCAAGCTCTGGAACGTGCCGGACGCGGACAGAATCCAGGCCTTTCTCGAGGAAAAGAAGCCGGGCACCGCGGTCATCATCGGTGCGGGTTTCATCGGCATTGAAATGGCGGAGGCATTCGTCCGGCGCGGCATCGATACGACGGTCGTGGAGCTGCTGCCCCAGGTGATGTCCACGATGGACCCCGAGCTGGGCGGCCTTGTTGCCGCGCGTCTTCGCCGACACGGGGTGAAAGTGATCACCGGCATCGGCATGAAGGCCGTGCATCCCGCGGCCGCCGAGGTGGAGCTTGCCGACGGGCGCCACCTCCCCGCGGCGATCGTGCTCCTGTCCGTGGGTGTGAAACCCGAGCTCGCACTCGCGCGGGACGCGGGGCTTTCGATCGGCGCCGCCGGCGCACTCGTGGTGGACAAGCATTTGCGTACCTCGGATCCCCACATCTGGGCGGCGGGGGACATGATCGAGGTCGTCCACAAGGTGACAGGGCGCAGCACGCGGGTCCCCCTGGCAGGCCCGGCCAACCGGCAGGGCAGGATCGCCGCATCAAACGCAATGGGCATGGAGGTGCCGTACGGGGGCGCGGCGGGATCGAACGTCGTGAAGGTTTTCGATGCCACCGTGGCGAGCACCGGCCTGTCGGAGAACGCCGCGCGGGCGGCGGGCTTCGACGTCGGCGCCTCCATCGTCGTGAAGGATCACCACGCCGGCTACTACCCGGGGGCGAAGGAGCTCGTGCTGAAGCTGGTCTACGACAGAAAAAGCGCGCGGCTCCTGGGGGCGCAGGCCTTCGGGGAAGAAGGCGTGGAAAAACGCATCGATGCCGCGGCGGTCGCCCTGCAGGGAAAGCTCACCCTCCATGACCTTGCGGAGATGGACCTCGCCTATTCCCCGCCCTATTCGTCGGCGAATGACCCGCTCAATCTCGCGGCATTCGTGGGGCAGAACGACCTGTCAGGATTCAGCCCCCTGGTTACGGTCGAGGAGCTGCGCCGCCTGCTCGCGGCCGACGAAACGGCGCGGCCCGAGATCCTCGACGTGCGCAACAGGAACGAATATGAGCAGGGGCACCTGCGGGGCGGGCGGAATATCCCGGTGGACGAGCTGCGCTTCCGCTTGGAGGAGGTGCCCCGGGGGAAGCCGATCGTCGTGCATTGTCGCTCTGGCTTCCGCTCCCACCTGGCGCTGCGTATATTGAGGGACAACGGCTGGACCGACGTGCGGAACATCACGGGTGGTTTTGTCGCCATCGAGGCTCTGGGCGGTTTCAACATTCAGCAATCATAGCGGAGGGGCATGTGGCAGGCACGACAATAAAGGAAAAGATCGCGGCGGGCGCGCGCATCATCGATGTGCGTACGCCGGCGGAGTTCAAGGATGAGGCATATCCGGGCGCGGTGAACATCCCCCTGGCGACGCTTCCCGCGCGGATGCACGAGCTGGAGCCCCGCACGACCCCGATCGTCCTCTACTGCGCATCCGGCGCGCGGAGCGGCCAGGCGATGCGCCTCCTCACGCAGAACGGGTTCACCGACGTCGTCAACGCCGGCGGGCTCGACGACATGCCNNGTCACGACGTATTCCAGCGTGAAGCGCGTGAATCTCCGCGGTTCGTTTTCCGCCCTGTCGCCGTCGGCCCTCACCTCGAAGGCGCTCACCTCCTGCCGCTTCTTCAGCAATATCGAGATGACGTCCATGGCCGTGCAGCCGGCAAGCCCCACGAGGATGAGCTCAGTCGGGCGGAACCCGTCATTCTCGCCGCCGGCCTTCGGGTCCGCGCCCAGGGGCAGCGTGAAATTGCTCGCATGCCCCGTCCCGCTGAAGCTCATGCCCTTCTTCCATGAAACAGTCGCGCTCATTCGGCAAGCCCTTCCCCCGGGTCGACAAGGTAGTCGCCCACGGTTCCACCCGTCACCGTGACGAGCTGTTCGTAGGTCATCGGCACGCCGGAAGAATCGGTCCCTGCTGCCGGGAAGATTACCGGATACGCGGAGAGGCTGGCGTCCACGAAGATCCTGACGCCGGGTTCGATTCCGAACGGGCAGACCTCGCCCGGGCCGAATCCCGTTGCCGCCCGCGCTTCCTCCGCGCTCGCCATGCGCGATTTGACACCCATGGCAGCCTTCAGCTTCGCCGAAGAAAGCCTCCGGTCTCCCGGGCACAGCACGAGGAAATACTTCCCGTCCTTGCCGACGAACAGGAGCGACTTCGCGATCTGACCGACCGTGACGCCCAGCTGCTGAGCGGCAAGCACGGAGGTCGCCGTGCTCCCCGGGGCAAACTCCTTTGCGGTCAGCCCATGCTTGTCGAGTACAACACGCACCTTCTCCGGGATCATCCTGCACCCAGCCTTTCCGCCACCCCGGCGATCTTTTC
>PMDT01000218.1 GCA_003154555.1 Spirochaetaceae bacterium | reverse complement strand
CCCGAGGACGTCGTCGGCCTCATGGACGCCGACCTGCTCTGGTCCCATGAGGCGAGGAATTACCGGGAGATCGATCTGCAGGTTCTCACGTCGGGCAGCCCGCGGGAGGAATACGTCCAGAGAATGGTGACGAACAAGGGAGAAAACCGACAGGTCCGTGTCCGCAAGCTGCCGCTGCGCGGCGCCGATGGCGCGGTGCTCGGCGTATTGGGCGTCGCAGAGGACATCACGGCGTGGATCAGCAGCGAGGCGGAGAGGCTCCTCCTGGGAACCGCGATAGAGAAAGCCGTGGAGGCCGTGGTCATCACGGACGCGGACGGTGCGATCGAATACGTCAACCCCGTTTTCCTCAAGAATTTCGGCTACACGAGGGATGAAGTGCTCGGACGCAACCCGCGCCTGCTCAAGAGCGGCCGGCACGACGAGGAGTACTATCGGGAGCTCTGGGCGACAATAGGCGCGGGGAAGGTCTGGCAGGGGAAGTTCTACAACCTGCGCAAGGACCGGTCACTGCTGATCGAAGAGGCCATCATCAGCCCCGTGCTGGGGCCGGGCGGCACGGCGTCGCACTTCGTGAAAGTAGCCCGCGACGTGACCTACGAGATGAGTCTGGAGGAGCGCTTCCAGCAGGCGCAGAAGATGGAGGCCGTCGGACGGCTTGCCGGCGGCGTGGCGCACGACTTCAACAACATCCTCACCGTCATCTCGGGCTACAGCGAGATCCTGGAACGCACGATCGGCGCCGACGGCCGGGCCCGCGACGAGCTTCGGGCCATCATTGACGCGGCGGCACGGGCGAGCACGCTCACCGGGCAGCTCCTCGCCTTCAGCCGCAAGCAGAAGCTCCAGCCGCAGGTGATCGAGCTGAACGCGGTGGTCCGCGGCATCGAGCAGATGCTGCGGCGCCTCATCGGGGAAGATATCGACCTCTCGACGGAACTGGTGCCGTTTCACGGCAACGTGTTCGTCGACAAGGGGCAGATCGAACAGGTGATCCTCAATCTCGCGGTGAACGCGCGCGACGCGATGCCCAAGGGCGGCCGGCTGCATCTGCAGACGCGGAAGGTGCAGCCCGACCAGGCACTGCTCGATGCCCACGTAAACGCGGCGCCCGGGCCATACGCAGTCCTGGAGGTGACAGACACGGGGACCGGCATGACGGAGGAGGTGAAGGCGCACCTTTTCGAGCCATTCTTCACCACGAAGCCGGAGCACAAGGGCACGGGGCTCGGGCTTGCCACGGTCTACGGAATCGTCGCACAGAGCGGCGGATTCATCGAGGTCGACAGCAGGGTGGGCGTCGGCACGCAGTTCCAGATCTTCATCCCCATCACGAAGGCCGCGGAAGCGGCACGGACAAAGAGGCGGCACGAGGGGCCTTCCACCGGAAAGATGGAGAGCATCCTGCTCGTCGAAGACGACCCTGCCATCCGCAAGTTGCTCCAACGCTCGCTCCGGGAGAGCGGATATGACGTGAAAGAGGCAGCCGACGCCGCGCAGGCGCTGGGGATACTGCGCAGGGAGCCGGGGGCCGTCAGCCTGCTGGTCACGGATGTGATCATGCCGGACAGGAGCGGGCCTGAGCTTGCGGACGTCATCCGCGAGGAACAGCCCGGCGTCAAGGTGCTCTTCATCTCCGGTTACACCTCCAACGAAACGATCGAATACGGGGTCCTGGGCAGCGAGCTCAACCTGCTCCAGAAACCCTTCAGCATGCAGGAGCTGTCGCGCCGCGTCCGGGAAACCCTGGACCGCGGCTGACGGGAAACGCGGCCACGCAGCCAAAGGAAGGCACCGATGACAAGGCAACTCATGTGCCGCGCAGGCTTCCTCGCGGCGCTTCTCCTGTCGGCCCTGTGCGCGGGAGGACAGACAGTCGCTGCCGCCCCGGCGCGCGCCCTTCACGTCGAAGGCAAATGGGTGAGGGACGCGGCCGGCAATCCCGTCACGCTGCGTGGCGTCGCCCTTGCGGACCTGGATGCGATTTACAAGGGAGACCGGAGCCAGGCGGTGCACACGACCGTATTCGACATCATCGACAAGGGATGCGCGGAGGGATGGAACGTGGACGTGTTCCGCCTGACCGTGCACCCCGAGGTAAACGATGAGACGGGCTCGCATGGGTGGCTGCACGACGCGCCGGATGACTACTTCGCGCGCATCCTCGACCCTGCGGTGCGGTATGTCATTTCCAGGGGAAAGTACGTCATCATCGACTGGCACTACGTGGGAGCGAACTGGCGCATTCCCGATGTCGCGGCAAACACGGAAAGCTTCTGGCTGGGCAAGGGCGCGTGGAAGGGAATTGCCGCGACATATGCGAACAACCCGAACGTGCTCTTCGAGCTCTTCAATGAACCGGGCGCCGGAAGCTGGGTGGAATGGAAGGTGGCGGCACAGAGATGGATCGACGGCATCAGGTCCCGCGGCGCCAGCAATCTCGTCATCGTGGGCGGTCCTGTCTGGTCGCAGGTGATGCCGCAGCGTGCGACGGATCTCATCAACGGCGCCAACATCGTCTACGCCTGCCACATCTATCCGGAGCATGCCAGGTGGGGCATGCCGCGCTGGATCGAATATGTTTCCGGCGTTGCCCCCGTCATCATGACCGAGTGGGGCTTCGAGAAGGACGGCCCGGAGCCGGTGAACGGAACGGCGTCTTCCTTCGGCAAAAAGTACCGGGCATACATCGACGCCCGGCCCAACGTCGGCTGGGTCGCCTGGTGCTTCGACACAGTCTATCGCTCCGTGATGTTCGACACGCACTGGGTGCTCCTTGGAAACGGGCAGAGCACGCGGGACAGCCGGTTCAGCGGAGGGCCTGACGATACTCCGGACAACTACATGGGCCAGTTCGTGAAGACCTGGCTCGCCGAGGCTGCGGGAAAGAGCACCGGCAAAAGCCCATAGAGGGCCCCGTGGCCTGCCTCCGCGGCGATGGCGCCAAGAAATGCAATCTCTGAAAGCTCGATGGTCGCGCCAAGGACGTCGCCGGTACAGCCGCCGATCTTGCGCCAGGACAAGAGCCACAGAATGGCGATGGCGACGAATGCCGCTGCCGCAGGGACAGGGACGATGCAGCCGATCATGGCGAGAATCACCGCCGCCCCGATGACAAGCGGCAGCGACACGGTGGACCCGGGTGGAAGTATCCCGCCCTGGCTGCGGACATAGGGCAGAAGCTTCAGACCGACGATCACCGCGGTGCGCGCGAGCATCGCCGACAGGGGAAACGCGATCAGGAGGGCTGCCGCCGGCAGTGTCGTGAGCGAAGCGAAACGCGCAAGCAGGGACAGCCCGATCGCCGCCCCGCCCATGGTGCCGATGCGCGGGTCCTTCAGTATTTCCAGCACGCGGGTCTTGTCGCGCCTTCCATAGAATGCATCCGCGCAGTCGGCCAGGCCGTCGAGATGGATACCGCCGGTCAGGAAGATGTTCGCCGCAATGAGCACGACTGCCGCCAGGGCGCCGGGCAGGATCGCGTCCGTCCCTGCGGCTGCCGCGGCAAGAATCACGCCGATGAGAAAGCCCGCCAATGGATAGCCGGCGAACATCGCGTTGGGGTCCGCTGCCGTGAGCCTTCGGGGAATCGGAATGATCGTAAGAAAAGAGAGCGCCGAGAAAAACCGCCGCATCAATGCCCGGTCACTCCGGCCTCGGCGAATGTCGCCATCTCGTGTATCACTTTTGCCCCTGCCTCGATGATCGGCATTGCCAGCGCGCATCCCGTGCCTTCTCCGAGGCGCATGCCGAGGTCGAGGATCGGGCGGAGGCCCATGCGTGCAAGCATCGCCGATTGCGCCTGCTCCACGGAACGGTGCGCGGCGAACATGTAGTCACTCACGTGGGGCACGAGCATCCAGGCGATCATCGCGCCGGCCGCCGAGATCACGCCGTCGATCACCACGGGCACCCTGCTCTGCGCCGCGCCTAGTATCAGGCCGGCAATGCCTCCGATCTCGAAGCCGCCCACCTTGGCGAGGATATCGAGTGCATCAGAGGGATCAGGCCGGTTGCGGTCGAGCGCGTCCACGAGCACCCTGACCTTTCGCGTCCTGCCCTCATCGTCGAGGCCCGTGCCCCGGCCGGCGAGCTCCGCCGCGGAGCCACCGGTGGTCACGATGGCGATTGCCGTGGAGGGGGTCGTGTTGCCAATCCCCATGTCGCCCGTGCCGAGCATGCGGACGCCTTCGCCGGCAAGCCCGCGCGCGATTGCCGCCCCGCGCTCGATGCTGTCCAGCGCCTGCGCGCGGCTCATCGCCGGACCTTTGCGCATGTTGGCGGTGCCTGGCGCCACCTTCGCGTCGATCACCTTTCCCTGCGCCACGAGATCGCTGAAATCGGCCCGGCAGCCCATGTCGACCACGCGCACCTCGATGCCGGCATGCCGGCTCAGGATATTGATACCCGCCATGCCAGCCGCAAAGCCGCGCACCATCTGGCCCGTCACTTCAGGCGGGTAGGCACTCACCCCTTCGTCCGTCACGCCATGGTCCCCTGCCATCACGACGACCATTTTTCGGGCAAGCCCCATGCTGTCGTAGCCGGTGATGCCCGCCACCTTTTCCCCGAGCTCCAGCAGCGTGCCCAGGGCGCGCTTCGGCATGAGGAGCTGCTCGACCCTGTCCGCCGCCTTTCTGCGGCTGGCCTGGTCAACGGGGGGAACACGGAACGACAGCTCTTTGCTCACAAGGGACCTCTTTCGATCGATTTCAGAGTAACGGGAATGCCACTCACAAGGAGGTAGACCTCGTCGGCTCCTGCCGCGAGCGCCTGGTTCGCCCTGCCGGCGCAGTCGCGAAACCGGCGGCTCAGCTCATTGTCGGGGACAATGCCCGATCCGACTTCATTGGTCACGATGATGACATGCCCGGCACCCCGCGCGGCCTCCAGGAGCGCCGCGGCGCTTTCCGATGCCTGCGTCTCTCCGTAGTGATCATCCGCGAGCAGGAGATTTGCGATCCAGAGAGTGACGCAGTCCACGACGATGGTGCGCGCCGTCCCGCGCGCGGCGGCCAGGGCAGGTGGCACCGCAAGCGGCTCCTCGACCAGCCCCCAGTCGGCGGGACGCGCCGCGCGGTGGGCGGCGATGCGGAGACGCATCTCGTCGTCCAACGCCTGTGCGGTGGCGAGGAAGAGGCGCGGCGCTTCTCCGCGCGCGGCCAGCCGTTGCGCGAAGCCCGACTTGCCGCTCCTGCTGCCACCGGTGACGAGCGTCACCATGACAGCATCTCCTCGAGCGCGGGCAACGACGCCAGAAAATACTCCGCGGAAAAGACCTCGAGCGAGAGGCTGCCCCGGTATTCCTCTTCTTTCAGAATTGCACCGATGCGGGCCCGGGTTCCCGGGTCCAGGACCGAAAGCGGCTGGTGATCCCTGCCTCCCTGCACGCCGTGGAGATGCACCATCGTCACGGATCCCCTGAAGGCTTCAAAGAATGAAGCGATCTCCCGGCCTGCCAGAAGGAGATGGCCGATGTCGATGCAGACGGAAAAGCCCAGGTCCGCGAGCACATCCTTCACGTCCCGCAGGTCCCATTCCAGCGTCTCCACCGCGAAACGGGAATGCGGCGCGGGCAGGAGTGCCAGTGACGCGGCGNNGGAGACGTCGAGCGGCGCCGCCAACGCGAGCGCGCGGCCGAGCGTCTCGTGCGCGAGCGCGCGCTCTGCGGGGTCCGCGGATGCGAGGTCGATATCCAGGGGAAGGTGCACATTGAGCTTCAGGCCCATGGGGACCGCATGCGCCGCTACGAGGGAGATCTCCTCGGGGGCAGGCAGGCTGCAGCTCCCCCTGCTTTCAAAAAAAAGGAGCTCCACCTCGTCGACAAAAGCGGCCAGGCGCTCGACATTATCCGCCCAGCCCGCACGGTAGAGGAATGAGGGAGCGCAGATGGACAGGAAATATCTTCCCTTCAGAAAGGGCAGGACGGGCTCATCCACGGTGATGGCGCCTGTCAGGGAAAGAGAGCCGGGTAGGCGGCCCGGGCCAGCCATTCCACCGCGTCGGCGATGTACTGGGACGTGGTGCTCCTGTAATACTCGGGCATCACGAAGACCTTCCTGTTCTTCACCGCGCCGAGCGTCCGGAGGCCGGGGTCATTCGTGACGTCGTTGAAGAATGTCGTTGAGCCTTTCGGGTCCCCGTCCACCCAGCCGGGGAGAATGAGGAGGTCAGGCTCGATCGTCAGAATGCTTTCGCGGGAAAGGGGCACCTGACCCCACTGGTCGGGGGTCTTGTCGCCGACAGCATTCACGAGCCCGGCACGGTTGATGATCTCGTCCCAGGAGCTGCCGCGTCCCTGGGATGAACCCCAGGTGGCGTAGTCCATGACCCGCAAACGTTGCGCCGTTGGCACCTGCGCGGTCTTTCGCGCTACCGCGGCCAGCTTCGCTTCCATCCGGGCGATCATATCCGCCGCCGCTCCTGCCGTATCCGTCAGCAAGCCGAGTCTCTTTATCTTCTCTTCGATCGATGCGACAGAGAGCCCGCTTGCCATCAGGTACACCTGAAGCTTCGCATCACGCAGCTGCTTCACCGCCGAGGGATCGCTCCAGTTGGCAACGATCACGAGGTCGGGGTTCAAGGAGATGACGGTTTCGACATTCAACGTCAGGCGGGGAATGCCCGGTGGGATCTTCGCGGCGACGTTGGAGACCGCAGGGTCTGCCCCGTACGTCGTGACGCTGAGGAGACGCGACGGGGCAACCAGTGAGAGCAGGATCTCATCCGATGAGAGGGTGAGGGAGACGATCCTGTGCGGCGACGCAGCGAGCGTCATGGACGCGCCCGTGTCATCCGTGACCGTGAGGGGATAGCGGGTCGGTGCCGCCGGGGCAGCTGCCAAAGACGCGCAGACGAGGACGCAGAGAAAGAGGGTGAAAATGATGCGTGCCTTCATTGAGGCCTCCTGCAGGAAAATCGCGTGCAGGCAGGGTATCGGCGGGATGGATCGTGCGCGCGCACGATCGGAGGCCGGCCCTGTATGCTGGAGCCTCAACGTCTCCTGACTTCCGGGTCACTCTCCCGCCCCGCCTTCCCGGCCAATCCCGCCAGGGGATCAGCCAGTGGCATATCGGGGGCGATCGTCGCCGGTTACAGTGGCGCGTCCGCGGCGGATTTTCACCGTCTTCCGTTAAAGGCCAACGGGAGCTTATGCGCGCAAGAGGGGAGTTGTCAAGGCGCGGGATAGCACTCGTCGGGCAGCAGCACGGCGGGGAAATCCCGACGGAGCGCACGCCGGCTGTGAAAGCACAAATCGCATTCGTCGCGGAACGGGCCTTGCACCGGCGCCCGTCCCCTTGCGCCTGCCATGCGATACAGGCCGACGGGGCCTTCGAGGAGCCGCATGAGCTGGTTCACGTCGAGGAAAGGCTCGCCGCCTGTGAAGTGGATCCACCGCAGGGGCCGATCCAGTGAGCGAAGGGCCTCGTCGATGACCCGCGGCTCCAGAGACTGGCGCGACAAGCTGCCGTCGAAGAAGCAATGCGGACACGAGAGGTTGCATCGATACGAGACAATGAAGGCAACGCCTTCCAGCGCAAGGGCCATTTGCCGGCGAGCATACTGAGCCCGCCGGCCGCCATCAGGGACCGGGAAGATGCCGCGCTTCCGGGGCTCGCCCTACGTGGTCGGGGTATGCCCTCCCGAGCTCTTCGTCGACGAGCGCAGCGCCGCAATCAGGATGAGGATCCCCGCGAGCGCGAGAAGGATTGCGAGGACAGGCGGCCTGTAGTCGAGGTGCAGCACCGAGCGGCCCATGTCCAGAACGCCCCAGACCAGGGTGAGGATGCCGAATCCCAGGGCATACCATCGAACGGGAAGGTCCATGAGCCTGCGCGCCAGGCACACCCCGAGAACGATGATTCCCGTTCCCGCCGCGTCCAGGCCGTTCGGCAGAAAGTGCGGTATGAACGAAAGCCCCCACCACACCAGGAGCAGCCCCCAGGCAATGTTCTCAAGAAGACGGTCCATAGGTCCATGTTGTCCCACCTTTTCCTCCTTACAAATGCTGTGGCCCGGATACACCGGGCATTTGATGCACAATCTCCGGGCCGGGATCGCCACGGGGCCATGGCATGTGGGCGGTCACAGCCGCATGCCCGGTTGCAGCCAATACTCCATAATTTCCTGCGAGTTCGGTATCAACATACTGATCGTTTGGTATGTAGAAATATTCGAAAGATCAAATTGTAAGCCCCTTTACGACGACCTTTTTCAAAGTGTCCATCATCGACGTATAGTCAACCTTCATGCGCTCCGAAATGGGACGCGAGCAACCCGTCCCCCGCAGCATGCCGACAATCGCCAGCGCAGCAAGGTTGGGGTCGAGGTCCTGCCTGATCTGCCCGGCCTGCTGCCCATGGACGATGATCTGCTCGATAAAACGCGCGAGCTCCGCGTAGACATCTTGCAAGACGCCCAGGAAATCCGCGTTTACGCCGTCCATCTCAGACATCAATCCATTGAGCACGAGGCAGAAGGTATCGTCTGCCTCCAGGAACTTCGCCTGCCTGTCCAGCAGGATTTCCAGGCGCGTGATGGCGTCGCGCGAGCTCACGACCTCCCGCGCCACCATCTGGCGCCAGGTGCGCCGAATGCGATCCACCACCGCAAAGAATATGGCTTCCTTGCCGGCGAAATGGTGATACAGCGCGCCTTTCGTGAGATCGATCTCATGGGAAATGTCGGCGATAGAGGTCGCCGAGTACCCTTTGCGGGCAAAAAGATGGGCTGCCGCCAGTACGATGCGATCACGCGTCTGCTCGCTCTGCAGAGATCGCTGGGTCTGGCCTGTAGTGTTCGCGCTATCTGACGACATACTGAACGATCGGTATCTTTGGGCGATTTTGCGCGATCTGTCAAGTGCCTTCCCCCTGCTACTCTCAAAAAGACTATATTGGAGATCAAGCAATGCCTCGGTGTGATGCGAAAGCCGTGATAAAGCTGTGACCCGCGAAGCGGGGACTGACGAGCTGAACAAGAAAGTGCCGCACCGACCGGGGAACAGAGCCGGCCGGGCGACCGAGTGGACTGGAGCAGAGAAATGAATATGCGAGAGATATGGCTTACCAATGAGAAAGCAAAAGCGAAGGAGGTCTGGCGCGAGCAGAACCGGGAGCTGGCACGCAAGCGCACCGAGGCGCTGGAGCAGCAGCAGGCCGGGAGACAACGCCCGCCCAAGACGCCGGAGAATGGCACGGCATGAGATAACGATCGTCGACGACGACGAACTATCAAACTTTGGCGAGAAGGCCGGAAGTCTTCATTTCAGTGCGCTTCTTTTCAATGGGTCTTGCTTGGGCTTGCTTTGCGCGACGGTGGCAAGAGCAGTCACGCTATCAAGAACGGGCGGTCCGCTCTCAGCCGCAACACGTTGCGCCGCGATGGTGCAGTACTTTTTTGAAAGGTCCATATGAACGAAATGTCGATCATACCGTTTGGCAACGGCAGCAACGGTTCCCGTTCCACCGAACGGATCAAGCACGACATTCCCTTTGTAGCAATAGAATTTAATCAACCTTTTGATCAGTTCCACGGGAAAAGGAGCCGGATGCCCCTCGGTTTTTTTCGCAGGAGCCTTCCGTCCGTTACGTGGCGGGTAAAGGCTGTTCAAGAAAGGTTGGCGACCACGCGTCTCAGGTTGAATCGGCCAGAAAGCGTCGGAGTACTTGATAAACTCCTCCCCGGTTATGTCTGCATCAGCTTTGTCGCCTTCGAGTGCCCACGAACCTTTGCAGAACACCAGGACATATTCCCAACTTGGTACCATGTGCGGATTGCGAGGGCTTTTCCAGGATCCCCAGGCTGTTCGGCGACGCATTGTCTGCTTGTACCAGAGGATCTCTGTGCGCATGATGAAACCGAGTTGCATCAAGTCATGTGCCATATCGTAGTGAATGGGGCGGAAGTCTTTGATACTCGTAGGGGCAACGTTCAGGGCGAACCGACCTCCGGGCACGAGGATGCGATAGAGCTCTGCCCAGAAACCCATCAGCCACTTCAGGTATTCGTCATATGGCATCTCGTCGTTGTGCGAATCGTACTGGAGGCCGACATTATAGGGCGGTGAGGTGATCGCCAAATGAACGCTTTCATCTGGCATCGCACGCAGTATTTCGCGTGAATCGCCGCATATGATTTGATCCATCCACCACTCACCTGTCGTGGAGGCGCCCGGAAAGTTCAGCACACGTGGTAGTCGTCTCATTGAGGATCGTAGTGTAGCAATGAAGAGAGCACCGGGCAATCCGCTGCCCCACGTCGTCGCCAGACTCAGCGGGAGCGCGGGTCCTTCAACTCCAGCAGACAAAAGGTTGTATCGGGATATCTTCTTTCGAGGCGTTCAACCCTTACACTGATCGACTCATGTCCACCGATAAGGTCCACGATTCGAAATCGCAAGGAAGTATGTCCGATAGAACGGAATGTACCGTCGAGACGGCCGTTGAATGTGCCGGAAAGACTCGCACATTCTTCGAAAAGCAAACGCGCGTTGTGCTCCGGCGAGCTGGCACGAGGTGGCGTGATGACTATGAGCCCATGCACGCCCGTGCAGGCTTCCTCAGCTGCACGCTGATCGGGACATCTTTCGGGGGCATGCACGGCGGTGCTGCTTTCTGACATTCTTCGCTCCTTCTTCAAGATAGCCGGCACCGGATTCGAAGTCTGTGCGGTAGGCGCCATTTGGGCAGAAGGAGCTCAATCACACACTCATTCCGACGATCCGGTGCTGTTCCACGCACCACCGGATCGAACGATGCCAACGCCGACGCTTCGGCGAAGAGCGACCTTACATGACGGGGAGAATAGCGTTGATCTGCTGCCTGTATTTCATGGATGGCTCAGAGGAATAGCGGATGCTCAGGGCGACGACGTCGCTTCTGCCCTCTACTTCTTCCACCCGAACGATCCTGCCGTCCAATACGTTGTCATCCTTGACCTCGCACCTGGCCAGCTTGAGAGCGACCCGTGTGTCACTTTGCGGGTTTTCCGGCGCCGTGACCAGGATTTTTGCCCCGCTGAAAGAAAGATCACGCACGATGCAGCGCCGCGCGGCACCCGAGAACACCACGCAGCTTTCCTTGGATTCCATGCCGATCCTTTTCATGCTCTCCGGGGTGAGCACGATCCTTTCATCCTTGCGACGTATCGCGTTTGCGTTGTTTTCCAGGAGAGTGCCTATGATGCCGATCAGAGCATCCGGTGGCCTGTGTTCGAAGGATAGTGTCATGAATCGAACGAGGCGGCTCTTTGAGTTGTATTCCGCCAGGCTCTCCACCCGACTTGGGAGAAAGAAGCTGAGATTGGACGACTCGTCCCGGGTTCGAAAGCTGAGATGCAAAGTCGCCGTGCTGCCATTGCGAGCGAGTATCGGTGGGAAGTCATCTCCGACCTCCGCGATGATCCGTGCGCCCTGCATGGAGCACGCATACAGAACGGAGGCGCGATGGAGATCGCCGACGTTGAGGTGAACCTCGCTTGTCACCAGGCCACTTGCAAGAATGACCTGTGCGTTGAAAGTAACCTCGGTCGCGGCGTGCTCTTTGTATAGTTGGGCAAGCCGCTGCGACGAAAAAACCGGCATACTTTTTCGCTCCTTTACATGGAGTGGATCTCTATCAAGCTTAACTCACGGCGGATTACAGGTCTGTGCGGTAGGCCTCCTTCACGTGGCAGGGCGTATCGGCCCGGGCGGCTACCGAAGCGATGGAATTGCGATATTCGGATCGATGTCCGCGGCGTAATTCACCTGGGGGAAGTCGAAGCCGCAGATGCGTGAAAGCTCCTTGCGATACCCGTCCAGGTCGACGAGCTGCGGCAGGTTCTCCGTGGTGACGCGCTTCCAGCGTGCCTCGACCTCTTTCTGAATCGCGGGGTCCAGCTCCTTCTCATCCAGCCGGATACGGCCGGCATCATCCACGGGGCTGCCCCCGTCCCGGTAGAGACGCTCGCGCAACAAGCGGTCCATCTGCTCGATGCACCCCTCGTGCGTCCCCTTGTCCTTCATCACCTGGTAGAGGATGCCGATGTAGAGCGGCACGAAAGGAATGGCGGCGCTTGCGAGCGTCACCACCGCCTTGTTCACGGCGACGTACGCGCGCCCACCGAGTGACAACAGCTTTGCATCCAGCGAGCGCGCGGTCGCCTCGAGATGTTCTTTTGCTTTGCCGATCGTGCCTTCACGATAGATGGCCGCCGTGACCGACGATCCGATGTAGGAATAAGCGACCGTCATTGCCCCCGGGGCGAGCAGCTCCGCTCTCAGCAGGGCCTCGATCCATAGCTGCCAGTCCTCCCCACCCATGACGGCCACGGTCCCGGCAATCTCATCCTCCGATGCAGGAGGCACGGTCGTCTCATAGACCTGGCCCGTCTGGAAGTTGACGGTCTTATTCGTATACTCATGGCCGATCGGACGCAGCACGGACGTGTGCATGCCGCGGCGCGGAGCAGCAAGACTGTAAATGACAAGATCGACGGGCCCCGTGGTTTTCCTGAGGAGAGCAAGGGTGTCCGCTTTGACTGGATCTGAGAATGCGTCCCCGTTGAGGCTCCAGGCGCGGAGACCTGCCTTCTCCGCCTCTTCCTCAAAGAAGGCGCTGTTGTACCACCCGGCCGATGCAGTGCGATCTTCGTCGGCAGGACGCTCGAAAAACACACCCACCGTTTCCGCGCGGGCTCCGAATGCCGCCGCGATCCGCGTCGCAAGCCCGTAACCCGTGGAGGCGCCGATAATCAGGACCTTCCTCGGTCCCTTCTCCATCCGCGGCCGCGAGAGAACGAACCGGATCTGCTCCTGCACGAGCTCCTCGCACCCATGAGGATGCACCGTGAGACAGACAGCACCCCGGATCCTGCGTTCGATCTGCATACGCGAAGATACTCAAAGGGATCGGACACCGGCGAGCGGCCGATCCGCGGTCCGTTCCTCAGGACCTCTGACCCTGCGGTGTCCCGGCGTCAACCGGGTGGAAATCCATCCGGAAAGAGAACGCTTCCGGTTTCAGGATATAGGGGGGAAGCACCCCGGGGCCGCAGCTTGCGCTTCCCAGGCCGTTCTGGCGATGGTCGAGGATGAGAACGATCTCATCCCGCGGCACGAGGTCTGTCGTATGCCGCGCAGCCTCGTACTCCTCCGGCGTGTTGCGATGGGCGCTGAAGCTGAAGAAAGGCTCCCCCTCCACGCGGATGCCCGCGCCGGAATTATCCGTGAGCGCAACCCATCGCACCTCGCCGCGGTTCCCGTTTTCCTGGGGGAACACGTACGGCGTTTCAAGCTCCGGCAGCAGGCGGACGTAGCGGCCGACGCGCGCGGACATCCTGCTGTCGGGGTAGGATTCGTGCGGCCCGAGGCCGAACCACTCCACGCGTTCAAGCGTCCGGGGGAGATGCATTTGCAGCCCGATGCGGGGAAGAGTCGTCGGAAACTTTCCTCTCGGCTTTCCCGACACCTCGAGCCGGATCTCTCCTGAGCCCGAGATGGAATAGAGATACTCCACGTCGATGCCGAAGGCGAATACCGGCGGGGCGATGCGCGCCTTGACCGTCACGTGCGCGATGCCGTCCTTTATTCCCCACTGCACATCGTCAATGCGATGCTGGAGATGGTGGAGACCTGCCTCCGTCCACTGAAGGGCGTCACGCGACGGGCCCCAGCCTGCGCGGTCATTGTCCGTCGTGGCCCGCCAGAAGACAAGACGAGGCCCCCGATGCGCGATCCTCCTGCCGCGATGGTCCCACTGCGTGAGCCTGCCCGTGGCGATGTCCAGCTCGGCGTGGAGCTCTGCGCCGAGAAGCTGGAGTGCCGATCCGGCCTGCACGAAGCGAAGCGAGTCGGCGGAGCCGGGCCGGGCCTTCACGGTCTCACGCGGCCGTGCCGGCGTGGGCAGCCGGAATTGTGCCCATGCAACCTCATGCCCGGGGGAGGCCCAGACCGTTCGTTCCGCGAGGAGAAACCGGATATTCAGCCAGAGCTCCGTGCCGTGCAGGCCCGTGGGAAGCTGATAGGAAAGCGCGAGCTCCGCCGTGCCGCCGGGGGGAATTGCGGGAACAGCGTCCTTCCCGGACGCGACGACGGCCCCGTCTGATTCGATGTCCCACGCAAGGCACAGGTGATCGAGCGTCAGGAAGTCATACCGGTTGGTGATGGAAAAAACTCCACGGCCAAGATCCTTTGCCGCCACGACGACAGGCTCGATTGCCTTCTTGTACTCGGTGAGCCCGGGCGAGGGGGTCCTGTCGGGGAACAGGAGCCCATCGAGCACGAAGTTGCCGTCGTGAGGATCGTCACCGAAGTCGCCGCCGTACGCNNTGAGGCCTCCGGGCCCATTGCCCATTGCATGCGCATATTCGCACAGGATGAATGGCTTTCCTTTTGCCGCCACGGGTGATCCGTCCGTCTTCACTGCCCGGCCCTTCCCTGCCTCGATCACCAGGTCCACCGGCGTATACATCTGGCTCACCATGTCGGCGACCACCGCGTCGCGGTCGCCCTCGTAGTGGATGGGCCGGTGCGGATCCCGTGCGCGCACAGCCGCGGCCATGGCAGCGTGGTTGCGCCCGAAGCCCGCTTCGTTTCCCAGCGACCAGACGACGACGCAGGGATGATTCTTGTCCCTCTCCACGGTGCGCACCATGCGATCCACGTAGGCCGGCTCCCAGGATGGGTCATCGCTCAGCCGGCTCANNGTCGTCGGGGTAGTGCGACGTCCGCACGGCGTTGATATTGTGCTGCTTCATGAGCCGCACGTCGCGCACCATGTCGTCAAACGGGACGGATCGGCCGAAGTCGGCGTGATGCTCGTGCCGGTTCACTCCCTTGAACATGATGCGGGTTCCGTTGACGCGGATATTTCCGTCTGCCATCTCCACCGTTCGAAAACCGATGCGCGATGACACAGCCTCCACCGCGCCGTCCCGATCCGCGAGCGTAAGGACAAGCGTGTAGAGAGTCGGCGACTCCGCCGACCATCGCGAAGGGGCCGCGACGCGCGCGGAAAGCGTCACAAGGCTCGTGCCCTTTTTGCCCGCGCGCGCCGATGACCGGCAGGGGGCTGGGAGAACAGCCGCGCCGTTGACGTCGAAGAGCTCGGCCTGGAGGCTTCCATCGAAGTCCTTGTCGCGCGCGTTGTCCAGCTTCACATTCACCGTGAGCGTCGCATCAAGGGATGAGCGATCGAAGGCGGTGATCACGCCGAAATCCCCGATCGACGCATACGGGACTGAGAGCAGCACGACCGGGCGGAATATGCCGCTGAGCCACCACATGTCCTGATCCTCGATGTAGCTCCCGTCCGACCATTGCAGAACCTGGACAGCAAGCGCATTGGCCCCTTCGTGGACGAGCCCCGTGACGTCGAACTCTGCCGGCAGGCGGCTTCCCTTGCTCATGCCTGCGGGCTTTCCGTTCACCCAGACGCGGAAGAATGAATCCACGCCGTCGAAGCGCAGGATCGTGCGCCGGCCCGTCCATTCCGCGGGCAGCGGGAAGCTCGTGCGGTAACTGCCGGTCGGATTCTCCGAGGGCACCCGCGGCGGATCCACCGGAAACGGGTATTGCACATTCGTGTAGTGGGGGTGCCCGTATCCCTTCATCTGCCAGCAACCGGGCACGTCGATGATGTCCCAGGCGGCATCGTCGAAATCAGCCTGGAAGAAATCAGCCGGTGCGTGCAGGGGGGAAGGGTCGTCGTGGAACCTCCACCGTCCGTCGAGA
>PMDT01000320.1 GCA_003154555.1 Spirochaetaceae bacterium | reverse complement strand
TTGGCCCAGGCGATCATGCTCATGCCCTCGGACTCCGCGTTGAAATCGACGACGCCGACAATGGTCGCCTCGCGGATCTTGAATCCGGCGCGGCCGAAGCCGTTCACGATCACCTTGTCCCCGACCGTGAGAGTGGTCTTCAGCGACTTCTCCGCGCTGGCAAGCCATCCCCGGGACACGACCAATCCTTCCTGGCCGGGCTGCAGGTAGCTGCCTTCCACGAGGTACGTGTCCTTGAAAAGCTGGGGATACGTCGAGGGGTCGACGCCGAAAAGGATCGCGATGGCGTGGTTGTCGTTGCCTTCAACGCCGACGAGACCCACGCCGGTGAGCTGGCTCGTGATTCCCAGCACCCGCTTGTCCGCCTGCAGGTGCGCCCGCATCGCATCGATTTCCGGTAAGAGCGGCGTCGTCTCCGAATCGCCGGCCGCCTGCAGCCCGAAAAGGCTCACCGACGCCCCGCGCGTCGTGGGGATGCCGGAGATGAACACGTCGCCGGTGTAGTTGTCGATGAACATGCGGTGGACGCCCTGCTCGGCGGTGTCCAGCACGCTGTTGCCCACCACGATGATGATGACCCCGAGCACGATGAGCGTGCCGATGATGAGGCTCTTCGAAATATGCTCGCGCAGGTTGCGCAGCGCGATCCTGATGAGGACGCCCATGCGCTACACCCGCCCGGTCGCGGAGAGAGAGCCGACGCCCACTCCGTCGCCGCGTGCGACGGTCGATGCTGTGTTGCGCGTGTTCTCCACGACCTCGCCGTCGCTCAGGCGGATGACGTGGTCGGCGATGCTCACGATATGCGCATCGTGCGTGGAGAAGATGAATGTCGTTGCAAGGTCGCGATTGATCTTTTTCATGAGGGAGATGATCTGCTCGCCTGTTTTCGAATCGAGGTTCGCCGTGGGCTCGTCCGCGAGCACGATCGCGGGCCGCGTCACCAGGGCCCGGGCAGTCGCCACGCGCTGCCTCTGTCCACCGGAGAGCTCGTTCGGCTTGTGCCGCCGCCACTGTTCCAGGCCCACCTCCGCGATGAGCGACTCCACCCACTCGCGCCGCTCTTTTTTCGGCCCCTTCCCATTTCCCAGGAGAAGGGGGAACTCGATATTCTCATACACATCCAGGACGGGAATGAGATTGAAGCTCTGGAAGATGAAACCTATCGTGTCGTGGCGAAGCCGGGTCAGCTCCTTGTCGGAATAGCCCGCCGTGGCCTTGCCCTCGATCTCGACGCTGCCCGATGTGGGAGTGTCGATGCAGCCGATGAGGTTCAGGATCGTGGATTTGCCCGATCCCGACGGCCCGGCAATCGAAACGAAGTCCCCTTTCTCAATTGCAAAGCTCACGCCCTTGACCGCCTCCACCTGCACTTTTCCCAGCAGATAGATCTTGCCGGCATTTTTCAGCTCGATGATTGTCATGTGGCTCTCCCCGTTCTCTCGTGTATCAAGATACGAAAGGTGGAGAGAAAGGCAATTTCCGCGGAATGAAAATTTCTTACAACTTGTTATATGCCCGATTTTGCCGGAGAAACGCTCTCCGGCGCCCCGGCAGGCGTGATCTCGATAGTGAAGGACGTGGTGCCATCGTGCGATTCAGCCACAATGCTCCAGCCGTGGCTCGTCACGACGGACTTCACGACAGAAAGTCCCAGCCCGAAGCCTCCTTCCCGCCGCGCCCGCGTGCCCCGGAAGAAAGGCTCGAAGATGAATGGCAGGTCCTCCGGAGGAATCGAGGCGCCCCGGTTGGCGATCTGCAGGATGATGCGGCCGCTCTTCGCGGTCGCGCGGAAGGCGATCGTGGAGGAGGGCTCTCCGTAGCGAAAGGCATTTTGTACGAGGTTTTCGAGTGCCCGGTAGACCAGGTCAGCGTCCATGAACACAACCGCGTCCGGGCCGATATTGACGGAAGCGTCGAAACCGAATCCCCTCACCTCCGCCTCCGTACGGAACACGGTCACCGCCTCGTTGAGGAAGGGGACGAACGGGACGCTCTCCCGCGAGCGCCTCCAGTCCGCGGTATCGAGCTTCACGTAGTCGATGAGCTGGCCGATCCTGCTGCCCAGGAGGCCGGCCTTGTCGCGGATGATGCCGAGGTATTTCTCCAGCTGCGCAGGGTCGGAGGCGATGCCATCGCCAATTGCGTCGAGGTATCCCGTGATGCTCGCAAGAGGGGTCTTCAGGTCGTGGGACACCGCCATGATGAATCGAGAACGCGTCGCGGTTTCTTCCTGCACGCGGTGGCGCATGTTGTCGAAAGAGCGCGTGAGGGAGGCGATCCGGTCATTTCCGCGCGCCCGCAGCTCGAAGTCGAGGTCTCCTTCACTGATGCGCCGCGTGCCCTCTTCCAGGTGCGCAATCGACACATTGATGGAGCGGATGATCAGGCCCGACATCAGCGTCATGAACCCGAGCACGGACAGAAGCAGGATCATCGGAATGAAACGTTGCCACGGTGCCTGGGAAGCGTCCCTCATCGGGATGCCGACTGCCATCGCGTACAGTGAGCCGTCGGGCGCGCGCATGGGGAACTTGTTGAAAGCGACGAACCGTGAGCCCGTTCCTCCCGAGAGCACCTCGGTGAGCGAATCGGAGCGAAGGGTGGAAGAGAGAAGCCTGCCGCGGTCGTCGAAAACCATCACCTCCAGTGATGGCGACACCGCGTGCACCATGCGCTGGATATCCGACGGATCGACGCGCTTATGACGGAGCGAATCGACAAGGACCACGGTGCGCACCGCGGTGGTGAACCCGGTGCGGTCGGGAAGGATTGCAAACGCCACGAGGGCCATGAGCAGGATCGTGACCAGGGGGACGAAAGCCGTGCCGACGATCAGGAAAACGAACTTCGTGCCCAGGCGCATCGCGGCTAGCCCTTCACCACGTCAGGATTGAAGCGATAGCCGCGGCCGTGAATTGTCTGGAGGTAGCGGGGATTTGCCGGTTCCTCTTCGATCTTCAGGCGAAGTCGCCGCACGTACACGGCGACCGCCGTGAGATCCCCGTAGAGAGATCCCCACACATCGCGATAGATTTCATCCGGAGTCATGGCCACGCCCGGGTGGGAAAGCAGGTGCCGCAGGAGCTCGAACTCCCGGGTGGAGAGCACGATGCGCCGACCGTCCCGCGTGAGGGTGTAGCCTTCGTAGTCAAGGACGTACGCGTCGAAGCTGATGGTCTTCGGCTTCATCGCGCCGTTTCTCCGGAGCATCGCGTTGATGCGCGCCACGAGAACGCGCGGGACGAACGGCTTGGTCACGAACTCGTCGGCCCCGATCCCGAGACCCATCACGATGTCTTCATCGGACTCCCGGGCGGAGATGATGATCACCGGGACCGAGCTCTCCTTCCGCAGTGCCTGGAGAAACTCGAACCCGTCCATCCCCGGCAGGTTGATGTCCAGCACGACCAGGTCAGTCCCGATGCTGCGAAAAAGCGCGAGGCCCGTTTCCGCGCTGCCGCAGAGTGAGGCTTCCACCCCCTCCCGCGCAATATAGATGCGCACGAGATCGCCGAGCTCGAGATCGTCCTCTATGATGATGACCCGGTTGTTCGCCACTGCTTCATCCGCGCTTCACATCGATTATACAGGTGCGCGCACCGGAAATGCATCGTGAGCGATCATTTGTTATTACTTTTCATGAATGTCGCCGAGGTTCAGAAGTATACTAATCCCAATGCATCTCTCAATGCGTCGCCGAGCGCATCTGTCGATTCTCTTCGCCGTTGCGCTGGGGACGGCACCACTTTGCGCGCAGGTTGTCGTCCAGAACCCCTCCTTGCCGCAGGAAGAGAACCTCGTCTACACGGAAAGCGTCGGAGGCGACGCATGGACCGTGACGCAGAGCTTGAGCCTGAAGACGGCAAAGGGAGATTCGTGGTACGAGTTCCGTTCGAGCTCGCCGGATTCCGACGTCGTGATGCGCCTGGACCCGTCCACCCTCTTTCCCCGCTCCTCCGAGGTGACGTCGCACAGCGCCGACTCTCTTATCAAGCGCACGACGGAGATCCTGAAGATGACGCCTCACCCGAAGGCGAACGAGCTGATCATCGGGGACTTCAATTCCCTTCCCATCACCCTGCGCGGCCTTCCCTGGGGAACATTCACATCGGCGAATCTCGTTTTTCTCGGCGCCGGGGGCCGCGGCTATCAATTCTCACCAAAGCTCACGGTCGCCGGACGTGAGTCCGTCAGCGCCGGCGGAAAGACCTATGACTGCTGGAAGGTGCAGCTCGGGATCGGCGGATTCCTGGGCTCGCTCATGGGAAAGTCGTCATACTGGTTTTCCGCCGATGCACCGCACTTTCTGGTAAAATCTGAAAGCCCTTCCGGCGGTCCGGGCTCACCGCTGCAGCGATGGGAGCTGTTGAGCTACAACGCGCGCTGACACTGATTGCGCCCGGTCGTTTGACCGCCGCGCTTTTTCGTGAAGGGCGTTTTCGCGACCCCGAAAGCTCGTTTTCGTGCTTCTGCCTGCGCGTGCCGACGGGGCATTCCCTGACAGCGAGAGCTTTCAATAATAGTAATAGTAGTAATAGGTGTCCCCGTTCCCTTCGCCGCCGATCGTACCGATGAGAGTTGCGCCGCCCATGACCCACGGGGTGAGCTTGCCTCCCCAGTAGTCGAGCTCGGCAAGCGCCTTCACGGTGAGAAAAAAGCCCGAAAGGTTCGGGTCTCCGGAAAATACTATATTGTCGTTCGCGTCGAAAAACATCGGGAGCGCGTAGTACTCGATGCCGGAGGCGAGCCCGATGCCGAGGTCCGAATGTCCCCCGAATATGCCCAGGCGAAGCTTTATCGGGATGACCGCGTATCCGTTGCCGGTGGGATCGAAATCGAGGTAGTACAGGCCGTCGAGGGAGAAGCTGTCCAGTGAAAGGGGGTTCGACAGATTGGCGAAGCTCGTGAACCCCACGCCGACGCGCGAGCGGCTCAGCCAGTACAGCTCAAAGCCGAGCTGCATCCTCCCGTTCAGCGGATCGATGGAGAAAAGGACGCCGCCGGCGATGCCGCCATTGTAGGTCGGGTCGAAGAGCCCGGGCGGCACGGCGAAACCCGAGGCAGCAACCGCGAGCAGAAGACAGCAAACGAGCAGTCGTCTTTTCATAGTGTTTCCTTCAAGCGCTCGAGAAAGGTTTGGAGGCGCGCATAGATCATATCACCGACAAGGATTTGTTTCAGCGAAAATGCGGCTCAAGAGCTGCGGGCACCGCCTGCAATGAGGTTCTTCTTTTTCAGGTAACTCAATTTCAGGCTCTCTCTCACAAAATAATCCATGGTTTCTTTTGTGCAATTGAGAGCAAGAGGATCGCCGTAGCGGAGGTACGCACCAAAGGGACAGCCATCCCCGCAAAGTGGCGCAAAGGCGCAGTCGGCGCAACGTCGCCAGAGCTCCAGCCCTTTGAACCGGTCCTTCTCCTCCCCGTGGAAATTCCCGTAGCAGAACTCCTTACGCCCTGCGAAAGCGCCGCATCCGTAGAGGTCTCCGTGCGGATCGATGATGAANNGCGGTTTCCACCGTCATCATGGCGCGGTCCATCTCCGTTGCCGGCCGCAGCCCCTCGCGATCCTTCGGGGTCGCGGTGATCGGCGTGAACGACAGCTTGCCGATCTTTGAGGCCAGGCCGATCTCCGCAAGGTAATCGAGAAGCTCGGGAGCTCTTTCGACGTTCGACTGGTCGAAGTTGATATTGACGTCCACGGGCATGAGCGTGCAGGCCGCCTCGAGCTTTCCAATTATTTCGTCGAAGCTTCCCTTGCCATTCTTGAAGGGCCGGTACCTGTCATGGGTTTCTTTTGGACCGTCGATTGTGATCTTCGCCCAGGTCAGGCCAAGCGGCTTGAGCTCCGCGATGAGCTCCGGCGTGAAAAGCGAGCCATTGGTGTTGAACCCGAATGTAAAGGAGACATCATTGGCCAGGGCGAAATCGCTCAAGCCCCGGGCCACCGTGCGAATTGCCGGCATGTTCAGAAGAGGCTCTCCGCCGTAAAAATAGACATCGATCTTTTTTGAGCCGTACTCTTTGAGCTTCCCTTCGATGTATGCAATGGTTTCCACAGCCGTCTTCTCATCCATGAAGACCGGCTCCTTCACTCCTTCTTCCACGCAGTACACGCAGCCGAAGTTGCAGGAGTATGTCGTGAGGACCGTGGCGCGAATGACCGAATGGTCGTCCCACACGTTTTTGAAAATTTTTTCCAGCGCCGCGGTATCGTCATCCTTAGAAGCTACGAGAAAGCCCATCCGCTGAAGTTGAGCGATGGCGGTCCGGGACTCTTCCTTCTGCGGTAGTGCCGGCAGCGCCCCGATGATCGCTTTCAACTCACCATCGATGACCACCTGTGCCTGGGTGACCGTGTTGTAGAACAGGTGTTTCCCGGACCCTGGAAAGTCAGGGACCGTGACGTTGAATCGGGAAGCGATCATTTGTTGTTGATGTTCTTTCCGGGGAAAGGGCTGGTCGCCCTTCCCCCTTGATAGACCGGCTTAGCGACCAGTGGGGCCCAATGCAAGCCCACAACAAATCATAGGGCCGAACTCATCCTGCCCCTGGTAGCCTTCTTCGACGATTTCGACGATCATTTGCCTCACCTCCTTTCCTTTGAATCTGTCACATACCAGTTCTGCACAAAGCCGCTCAACAATGCGACGCTCGGAACTGTTGGCACATGCAATCTCGATGTCGTAGCCGTGAACCTGTTGCTGAAATAAAGGAAAGCCGCAGGAGCGTCCCGGGCAATCATCCTGTGGATGTTCTGGTAAATGCTTTTACGAACATTGAAATCTGAAGCATTCCTGCCCAGGTCGATGAGCCTGTCAACCGCCGGATTGGCATATAAGGCAAGATTCCCGGGGTTGCCCGTGCCGGAATACCAGAACTGGCTTGCCGAAGTATCGGGATCCTGGTAGGTATTGAATTGAACGAGCATTGCCTGGAAGGAGCCGGGCTGGGAAGCCTTCTTGAGGAGTTCCTGGAGCGGCATTTCATCGATCTCCATCTTGATGCCCGCCAGCAGGAGCTGCCATTGCAGTCGCTTGGCCGTCGCCGATTCAANNACCCAGTCGCTGTTTTTGTCTTTCCAGCCCAGATCAGCAAGAATCCTCTTTGCAGACTGCGGATCAAAGGCCTGGAGAGACGGATCCGGGTTGTAGGGCCAGGATCCCGGCTTGAAAGGACCATTCGCCGCCACACCTTCGCCTTGAAGAACCTTGTCGATGAGATCCTTGCGATCGATGACCATCGAAATGGCCAGTCGAACCCCCGGATTGGACAAGAGCGGGTCCTTGTTGTTGAAGAAAAGGGAGTAACAGAAGTCGTCGAGGTATCCATGGGCGGTAAACCTCGCATCGTCCTTTATCACCGCATAGTCCTCGTAATCGATATCAGGCAAGAAGTCAGCTTCTCCGCGCATCAGCGAAGACCATGCAATCTTGTTGTCAGGGAAAAGCTTGAATATCATCCTGTCTATGTGGGGCCGGCCCAGGAAATAGTCAGGGTTTGCGTCGAAAATCAACTGCCCGGACGTCCATTCCTTCAGCTTGAATGGACCGGTTCCCACCGGGTTCTTGCCGTATTCAACTTCAGAGGCATCGTTCAGGAACCGGTGTTTGGGAACTATCGGCCGGCTCACTATCGTCGGAAGGGCCGCATAGGGGCTCTTCAGGAAAACCTTGAATATGTACTTTCCTTCAGCCTTGAATCCGCTCGCTACTTGCAGGAATGAAGCATATGGACTGCCATATTTGGGATTATTTCCCTGTTCAAAAGTGAACTGCACATCATCGGCAGTCAACTCGGTCCCATCTGAAAACTTGACGCCTTTCCGGAGGTGAAATGTCCATGTCAGACCATCTGAAGACACGTTCCAGCTCTCGGCAAGAGCTGGAACAACCTCATTACTTTCGCTAAATGCGACAAGACCATCCGAAAAGAAGTTGTCAATTGCGGCCGCGTATCCGTTTGGAGCATAAAGAGGATCAAGCGTGGTCGGCTCATCGTAGTATGCAAACACTATTGTGCCGCCATATGGGTTGCTTACGGCAAAGACAGGGGCGGACAAGGTGATGAGAAGAATCAGAGGGAAAAACCATTTCAAAGCAGGCTGCCTCTCCGCGCCGTCAGTAGGATTTCGTTTCTCCATTATATACAAAAACACCAGTATTGCAAGAAGAATAACTGAAGGATAACGCCTGTTATACGTAATCCCCATGCCGCTTGACGCAGCCAACGTTTTAAAGCAAAATCATTTTACAGTAGAATGATCGATCCTGCCGCCGCGCACGGCGGCGTTCGAGAAGGAGAGAAACATGCCTGACGATCCTCTTGAGGCGCTCGGCAGAGTCGATCCCGAGATGTTGAAGCGTCTCCGGGAACAGGATGAGTTC